>DAOVCZ010000115.1 GCA_030669775.1 Chloroflexota bacterium
AAAGGTACCGCCTACCAATACACCACTGCCAACGAACACGCCGCTGCCACCAACCAGCACACCGCTGCCAACGAACACGCCGCTGCCACCAACCAGCACACCGCTGCCGCCTACCAACACACCGCTGCCGCCTACCAACACACCGCTACCACCAACCAGCATACCGCCCACTCCTACAACGCCGGTGACGGTTTCTGATACCACAGCCACTCCTACTACGCAGCAATCTGCAATCGAACCAACCCCATCTCCTTGATAGTGATGGATTCGCAGAATATCAAATCTTGATTTAATCGTAAATTGATAAGGTAGTACGCCAAGCTGACCAGCCTTGTTACACCCAAAAACAGGCAGGTCGGCTTTTCGATCTCTGCTATAGCCTTTACTGATTCAGCAGGCAAGAAGCTTGAGGGATCGGTCCTTTGCACTGCCCCCTGGTTAAAATGTTGTGGCTTTCGAACTTCAATTCGAGGGCTACTAATTTAAAGAAAATGGAATTTGACCAGAGTAATTCTTGCAGTTGAGAAAAGATAGGTATCACTCGTCAGATGAGCTTTCTGAGCCAGCCAGCCTTCTTTTGCGTTTATTCTCGTACAGCGCCTTATCCGCTTCCATAATCATCGTCTCTAATGAAACAACCCGATTGGGATCGAACTGCGCTATCCCGATACTCAAAGACAGTTGATAATATCGATTTTGAGAATTAAGGCGATCGAGATTGCTCTGCAAACGAGTCGTCATGGTCTGCACACCAGCAGCGGGCGCATTCAATGCCAACACAATAAATTCGTCACCCCCCAGCCGGGCGATCAAATCCGAAGTCCGGAAAGTTTTCTTCAAGACAGTGGCAATAGATTTCAAGGCGCGATCCCCTTCAGTATGCCCAAAGCTATCATTGATGTTTTTTAAGCTATCCAGGTCAGCAAACAAAAGGACCAATTCCCAATCCTCTCGCTGTGCAATCTTCAATTGCTGCTGCGCCATAGACAGGAATCCCCGGCGGTTAAGTAAACCTGTGAGCTCATCATTGAAAGATAATTGCTGGAGTAGTACTCGTGAGCGATGGCGTTCGATGGCGTAAAGCAAGGTTCGCCTGAGCAGTTTTACATCCACCTCACCCTTGATCAGATAATCCTGTGCCCCTTCTCGCAGGACTTCAAAAGCATGGTTTTTATTCTCCAAAGCCGAGGTCACTACGATTGGTACTTCTGGTACGCGCACACATATCTGAGAAAATGTAGCAATGCCGACACTATCTGGCAGTGCAAGATCCAATAGAATTACATCAAAAGGCTCTTTCTCGACCAAAACCAGGGCTTTCGATAATGACGCTACTCGCTCAGACTCAAATTGATCGCTATTTACACCGTTTGAAACGACCTGAAACCAGGGAGCGTATTCGGGTTGATTCTCTTCTACTATCAACACCTTTATTGGTCTTGAGGTTATCGAGGCAGACACATTCTGCTCCTGAAGGATACTTATAAAAAATTATAACGTGAAGTCAATTTTCTTGTTGACAAGTTTAGACTTGTGTGCCTAAATTGTCAACCACAGGTTCACCACAGGTTCATAATATCTCCACAAATCAACCCCGGAAGTATTATAAAGCATGATACCAGACCCACAAAAGGTATGATTGTCTGGCAGTTTTACGTCACTCGTTGTATACTGATGGCAACCACATTTAAGAGAGGTCCGCAATTATGAAAGTCTCCGTTCTGCAAGAGAACCTGGCGCACGGATTAAATATTGTCTCAAGAGCCGTATCGCCCCGGAGCACACTCCCGGTGCTATCGAACGTATTAGTCGCGACAGACGAGGGGCGGCTTCGTCTCTCAGCCACCAATCTTGAGTTAGGGATCACTTGCTGGATCGGGGCCAAGATTGAGGAAGAAGGGTCTACAACCGTACCGGCGCGCACCTTTACCGAGCTAGTTGGGACACTTTCCGATCAGCAAGTTGAAATGGCCTTGAGCGTGCGCACGCAAACTTTAAATATTCGATCTGGCTCATCAAACACTGACCTCAAATGTATTGATTCCCAAGAATTTCCGCCGATGCCATCTCCAGACTCAGGCGATGGATTAGCAATAAATGTGACTGACTTGAAGGAGATGATCCAGCAAGTAACTTTCGCCGCTTCGACAGATGAGGCGCGCCCGATCCTGACTGGAGTGCTTGTGACCGTCAACGGCGAGTTGCTCACCATGGCTTCGGCAGATGGCTTCCGCCTCTCGGTGCGGAAGGCGAGCCTCTCATCACCCACCTCACGACCTGTGCTGGCAGTCGTACCCGCCCGTGCGTTGAGTGAATTAGCACGCATCATCAGCGACGGTGACCAGGTAGTTGACATGATTTTGCCTCCCGAGCGGGGGCAAGTCATCTTCCAAATGAAAGATATCCAGTTGGTGTCGCAGCTGATTGAAGGATCTTTCCCTGATTACGAGCAGATCATCCCGCGCAGCAAGGAAACCCGGAGCGTGCTTTCCACTTCAGCCTTCCTTAAAGCCTGCAAACAAGCAGAAATATTTGCCAGGGAAGGCTCTCATATTGCCAGGATCAATATCACTCCAGGTGGTGAATTAAAACCTGGATCGATTGTGATCGCCGGCCAATCGGAAGAAACTGGTTCCAGTCAAACCGAAATTGACGCCTCTATCGATGGGACCCCACTGTTGATCGCCTTCAATGTCCGTTTTCTGCGAGAGGTTCTAGAAGTGATCAAGACACCGGAAATTGCTTTGGAGACCACTGTCGATACAGCACCCGGAATAATCCGCCCGGTAGGAGACGAGAATTTCCTGCACGTGATCATGCCAATGCACTTGGGCAGCTAAGAAAACCCCCTGTCTCGTCTCGATTCATCGATGTTGGCACGTTATCAAATGTGACGTGCCATTTTGTTAAATCCAATAAATACCTCTGCCGATGACCTTTCCCGCAGCATCAACCGATCGTGTTCTAAGAATATTTACAGCACTGGCCCAGTACCCCATATTAAGGGCCCGAATGCGGGCGCGCATGCGCAAAGAGTTATTCGAACGCGGGGTAATCAGCCCGCAACAGTTCGAAACAGAAGTGCGTGATAGAGCGATCGAAACACAAGCCCGAGAAGGATTACACAACCCCTTTGAGGAAGAACCCACCGAAGTCTGGGAAGTACGCCGGGAACGCATTCGCAGCCACCTGACAGATTTTTATTTTGCTTACAATTTTCCTTATGAGGTATTCGAACAAATCATTCGCGACGTATTAGCAGAGCGCGGCGCCCAAGCCGACGACCTGCTGGTCTCATTTAATCCTGAGCTGGCTCCCCAAAACATGCTCTTTGAGCAGGCCGCGGCCATCGAAAATCTCCCTTTAGAAGAGCAGGAAAGGGGAGAAGCCCGGCTTCGAGAGATCAAGGTTGTTCTGATCCGCAGAATGATCAGCGATCAATTAGCTTACATCAATATCGCCAAAGATTGGTTCACGGTTTCAGACCTGGCCGAAATCAAAAAACGCAAGATCGGTCAGGGGAAAATTGGGGGTAAGGCCGCAGGAATGCTGCTGGCTTTACGCATTCTTAGTGAGGTTGCTGATGAGGAAATCCTCTCCCATCTGAGCATCCCAGATTCCTATTTTCTGGGTGCAGATGTGATGTATTCCTTCATGGCAGTCAATAATCTAATGCACTGGAACGACCAGAAATACAGATCAGAGGAACAAATTCGTGCCGAGTACCCCCAAATTCAAGATGAATACCTGCGAGGCGAATTCCCAACTGATATTTTGGATGAATTCGAGAAACTGCTCGAATCCCTTGGAAAATTACCACTGATTATCCGCTCATCCAGCCTGCTGGAGGACAACTTTGGCACTTCATTTGCTGGTAAATATGATAGCATTTTTTGCCCAAACCAGGGCAATCTTGAGCAAAACCTGGATAAATTGACCAAAGCTATCGCCCATGTTTACGCCAGCACCCTGAATCCAGACGCACTGCTCTATCGCCGCAGCAAAGGTCTGCAAGATTATGATGAGCGCATGGCAATCCTGATTCAAGTTGTAAAAGGTGAACGCACTGAGCAGTTTTATCTGCCCCACGCAGCTGGCGTCGCCTTCAGCCGCAATTTCTATCGTTGGTCGCCTGAAATCCGCAGTGAAGATGGATTCGTAAGACTAGTGTGGGGATTAGGCACGCGCGCTGTTGAGCGAGTTGGAAGTGATTACCCAAGACTGGTTGCACTCAGCCATCCTTTACTTCATCCAGAAGTTTCATCCAAAGCGATCCGTCGTTATTCGCAGCAATTTGTGGACGTGATCGATCTGAATCAAAACTCTTTCGAAACTTTCCCCATCGCCAAGGTTCTAAATCCTCATTACCCTGTTCTGCGCTACATCGCTGAGATCGATCAAGGCGGCTACCTGGCTCCCATGCGCAGTTTGATTGTAGAAGATGAGATTGATAAGTTAGTGTTGACCTTCGACGAAATGTTGAAACGAACTCCGCTTGCAGACCGTTTGCGAAAAATACTTCAAATCCTGGAGACCCACTACCGGTCTCCAGTCGATACTGAATTTACTGTACAGGTTACGGACCCAACAGCAATACAGCCTGAGATAGAGATTTCCATCTTGCAGTGCCGGCCTCAATCTCACCTTAGAGACAGTCAAGCCCATTTACCAAAGGATATACCCGAAGAAGATATCATCTTCTCCACTTCGCGGATGGTCCCTAAAGGCAGAGTAGATTGGATCAACTATGTAGTCTGCGTGCGAGCAGAAGGCTACTTAGCCCTGCCCACCGAATCTGCGCGCGCTGAAGTAGGGCGGGCGATCAGCAAGCTTAACGCGGCTTTAGCCGATCAGGTGTTTATCTGTATCGGCCCAGGTCGCTGGGGGACACGTAATCTCGATCTTGGCGTTTACATTGGATATTCAGACATCTATAACACGAGAGCTTTGATCGAGGTGACCGGTGAGGAGACTGGGCTGGCACCAGAGCCCTCGTTTGGGACTCATTTCTTCCAGGATCTGGTAGAAGCGAATATCTACCCCCTGGCCATAGACCTGGAAGATGAGGACGTCATCTTTAACAGGGATTTCTTTTACAACACTCCCGACCAGTTGGCTGATTTCATCCCGGTTGATAATCAACTTTCAAACTGTCTGCGCTTGATCAAGGTCAGCTCTTACCGTCCTGGGCACTGCATGAGCCTGGTGATGGACGATGAACAGGGAAAGGCGGTAGCTTTTTTGGTGCCTAATACGGAGGAAAAATGAAGAAGTTTGTCGCTGTGGCAGGAAATATCGGTGTTGGGAAATCAACCCTGGTCGCGCTGCTCTGCCAAAACCTCGGTTGGCAACCCTTTTATGAGCCGGTAGCCGAAAACCCTTACCTGGTTGATTTCTATGCTGACATGCGGACTTGGGCTTTCCACTCCCAGATTTTCTTCCTCACCCACAGGCTGCGTATGCACCGCCAGCTGTTAGCTCACCCCACTTCTGTCCTTCAAGACCGGACGGTTTACGAGGACGCTGAAGTTTTTGCGGAAAACCTCTACCGGCAAGACCTGATCCAAGTCAGAGATTATCGCATTTATCACGAACTGTACGATGTTGTAATGGAATTTCTACCACCACCAGACCTGGTGGTTTATCTGCGGGCTTCTGTCTCCACGCTTTTTTCCAGAATTGCTAGCCGCGGTCGAGATTTTGAACGCCAGATTACCCCTGAATACCTGGGACAACTTAATGAGTTGTATGAAGGTTGGATTGCCAGCTTTAGCTTATGCCCAGTTCTGACGGTGCCCTCCGACGATCTTGACTATGTAGCCAATTCCAACCACTTAGAATTGATCGCTTGTAAGGTCCAGGAGAAATTAACCGGAAAAGAAGAAGTTATCTTTGATCTGGAAGAGATGGCTTGATCGAGGCGAGCATCTCTTGCCTGCCTCATTTTCATGGTTGACTGACGGGGGAATTGGTGCAACGAGATTCTTATAATCTACATATAATTATCAAACTTTATTCTTACACTCTTCAATTAATATTCTAGATGTAATAAATTTTTGACCTGGATGGTCATAAAACAAACCTGAAATTAGATACATATTTGGAGGTAAAGAAATGCTTACTCGTTGGGATCCATTCCGTGAGATGATGGCCCTAAAAAATTCATTGGACCGCAGATTCAATGAAAATCTTTCCTTAGCACCCTCTTTGCGGGAGTCATTCAATTGGAGCATAGCACTGGATGTAGTTGAAAGTGACGATGAATATTTGATCAAGGCCTCCTT
>DAOVCZ010000123.1 GCA_030669775.1 Chloroflexota bacterium
ACAGACAGGTAGCCTTGCAGCCATTGCTGTTGGTCAATCACCAGATCGGTCCATCCACCACGGATTGCTTCTACAGTGGCGGGAGAGAGGTCAAAACCAGCGCCAATGACATCGTCTGGGCCAAAGCCGGCGCTGCTCAAGAAGGTTTCCAACGTGGCCGTTAACGCACCGTGATCAGTCACGACCAGCTTCACATCCGGATTGGCGGAAGCATAACCGACGAACTGGGGCACACCAGCTGCCGCATCCGCATTGGTTGCATCGTCAATCTCAAGGTAATCTACGACCAAACCGGCATCTTCGAGCGAGTCTACGACACCCTGTGTGCGCTCCCCACGACCAGCCTGGGCGAGCAAACCCCATACGAACGCTCGATCGCCTTCGGCGAGTCCAAAGCGGTTTACGGCTTCAGAGCCCAACGCATAACCCGCATCATATAGAATGGCTCCGACATAACCAAATCCATTTGAGCCGTATCTGCCTTGGAGGCGAGGTAACTGGGTGTTCGAACTGGTTACGATTATTCCCGCCGCTTCAGCCTCATCGACCAGAGGCTCAAAAGCATCATCACCGGGGTGTCCCATGATGGCGATGCCATCTGGATTGAGTGCAACCGCTTGGGCAAATTGGGTTACCATATTTTCTGGATTCCAATCCGACCAGACATATTCCACGTCTGCGCCCAAATCTGCCTGGGCTGCTAAGGCTCCATTATAGACAACAGTCGCGAATGGGCCACCAGGGGAGCCGCCGGGGAAGAAGACGATCTTTGTATCTGAACACCACTTGTCCTCCGCTGCTGGTGCAGGCCCCTCCTCCTCGGTTGGTTCTTCAACAACTACTTCCTCAGTTGGTTCTTCTACCACGACTTCCTCAGTGGGTTGTTCTGCTACTACCTCCTCAGTTGGCTCCTCAACCTCAGCTGGTGCTTCAGTGGCAGCAGGTTGGCAGGCTGAAAGGATCAAGCCAGCGATTAATAGCGCAGCAAATATCAAATAGAGTCGCTTATTCATTTTCTATCTCCTATTCTTTCTCCTAATGATGGGAATTGTAAGTGTATTCCAGTACAGACTTGATAGTGTATCTATATTCTCACTCCATTTGCACCTCCTGTTCCCCAAATTGATTCTACATGCATATACATCAACCGTCCATGGAACGAAACAGTACGGGGATGGCAGTCAAGTCCACCTCTCGATTCGTTTTAGAATTTCGATTTCCTCAAGCTCGTTTTCTGTAGCTAGCCAGAGGAATAATCCTTTTGGGTCCATGGCATCCATGAAATCATCAATATCTTCTGTGCTTAAATCAACGATCACCGGGATATCTCTCGCCTGCAAATCTTTAATGAAAGAGATCCACTGCATGATTGGATAATCGTCACCAACGCCTTGAACCCACTGCAGGGCATGAATCTCAGGTACACTCAGGATCGCTTCCAAATGTTTAGCAACACCTTTACCATCTATATGGAAAATATTGTGGGTCATGGTTTTCGATTCGCATTGAAGGATTGGCAATCCGAATTGCTCAAAAAATTCTTGAGAAATCAGTGCGGAAAAATCACAGCTGGGGATGTGCATCCTGCCAAAGGATGGAATTCCCATCCAGCTGACTGAGAGCTGACCCTTTTCTTTGAGCATGGTATCAAAGTGATTGTAAATATATTCGAAATCCGCAATAGCTAGATCCGCTAAACGCCGAACCTGGTCTGGATTGTCGTAAAGGTCATAACACAGTTGGAGAGGGTCTCGCCAGGCTGCTACACAATCCAACCCTGGATGCAGGTCGGTATACCCAACCATGAATTGTCCCTCACAGCGTTCGATGGCATGCCGGGTTAGCTCTTCGATCTTCTGGAAGTATTGATTATTCTGATCGAGGACGAGCTGGTCAGCATCCTCCCATTGTTGAATAAAAGGCACTGAATAGGAGGTGATTTCACCGAACTCGAGCTCGGTATCATAAAAGGCGGCATATACATCAGGGCCGAGGTTGGGGAAATACACCGGGAAGGTTTCCCCATGGAACTGGCGGCCTGCAATCGATTTTACGAAAAGATCAACCTGTAATTCGGTATCAAACCACCAGTTCTTCTTCTCGGCTGGAGAAAAATGGGCAATATCCTCGCTGGCCCGTTCTAAGAAAGCATTGTGAGCCATGAAGCGTACCGGGGGGCGGTCAATAATCTCATTCTCGAACCAAGCATAGACGCGCTTCATCGCCATATCGAAATGCGGCATTCCCTGAAGTTCAATTTCCCACCAATCTTGCAGAGTATCTTGTCTATGCATGATGAAGTCTACTCAAAATCATGGCGTGTCTGTTATCTTTGATTTACTAGATTTATTGCCAGTTTTACAGCTTGGCTTGCATCGGGAGCGAAACCATCCGCCCCGATCTTATCGGCATAAGCCTGCGTGATGGGCGCGCCGCCGATGATTATTTTTACTTGATTACGCAAACCTGCACGCGTGATGGCATTGGTGGTGGTTTCCATCATCGGCATGGTAGTTGTCAGAAGCGCGGACATACCAATAAGATCGACCTGGTTCGTGCGGATTGCCTCAATGAATTGCTCCGGTGAAACATCAGTTCCCAGATCGTGGACAGAAAATCCGGCACCCTCCAACATTATGCCAACCAGATTTTTGCCAATATCGTGAAGATCGCCCTTAACGGTCCCGACTGCAACTGTTCCTGCGGGTTTGAGATCGGAACCAGCCAAGAGAGGTTTAATAATCTCCAAACCAGCCTTCATCGCTCTGGCTGAGATCAACATCTCGGGCACAAAATACTCACCTTGCTCATACAGCCGTCCAACATCGCTCATGGCAGGGATTAATCCTTTTTGCATGATGGTGTTGGCGTCCACCTGAGCATCGACGGCAGCCTGAACAAGTTCAATAGTGGCGTTTTGATCTCCTTTCACGACTGCCTGGGATATTTGTTCAAGATATTGTTCCATAGCAACTCCCAGATTCAGATGGATGAATAAGGCGTATTGGAGATCGTGTTTACCATCATCCAAAAATTCTCCAATGGTGTATCTAACTGCACATGATGAGTTGGCGAGAGGATCAACCCGCCATCCTTACCCACCGTTCGCAGGCGATGGCGAATTTCTGCTTCAACATCGGATGGTTTTCCGAAGGGAAGTGTACGCTGTTCGTCGATAGTTCCCCAAAAACACAAATGGTCTCCGTACTCCTTCTTGATCTGTGCAGGATCCATGCTGGCTGGTTGGATGGGATTTAAGACATCGAGACCAATCTCGATCAAATCCGGGATGATGGGGTCGACTTTGCCATCGGTGTGATATGCAACTTTCAGAGTTGGATTGAGCGATTTGATCTCCGCAATGAAGTTAGCCATTCTTGGTTTTAGGAACTGACGCCACATGATGGGTGAGATCAGCATTCGATCCTGGGTCCCCATATCGTCTCCAATCCAGATCATATCCACGCCCAATTCGACCAGCTTTTTTGCAGCAGTAAGATGATAGCGATAAGGGATTTCCATGATGGCGTTCGCCAAATCTGGATTTAGCGACATGTCGAGCATTATCTGCTCATAACCCCGCAATGCCCAGGCTGTTTCGAATATGGTCGTCACTGTGACACCGACAATCCAGTATTCATCTTTGAAATCTCTTATCATCTGCCTGGAGGCATCATACAATTCGGGTCTTGTTGGATCTGGTGGTTGATAATCGCTGATCGCATCGTCATCAGCTAAAGGGTGGCCGACGATCTCTGTATAGTGACCTGAGCCAAAGGGGGTTTGGTAGGGTTGGATATCCCAACCAATATCCCATTCGTCAATATATGGCTTGTCATCCAGATAATAGGAGTTCGCCCAACCAACTGATGTGAGCAGCATATCTTCGCCAAGCACCCGCTCCAGCTCGTAGGTGTTTCCACCCCCATGAGGATTGTGAATACCTCTGCCTTTCATCTGCATGTCATGGTACAAGCGATCAGCAAATTCAGGTGTGAAGCTAATCTGCATCGGGCAGCGATCCGGTATCTCATGATTTAGAGCGGTTTCGACGCGCTCTCTAGGTTTCATTTCATGCTCCCAGGGTTTATTACCTTCATAGAAAATTATTGTCCATATTCGGTCTTGTAGCGATGGTACAGCTTTTTGATCATCTCTTGAGGAATCTCCTCCGGGGTTCCTATCTGCTTGGCTAACCAAGTAGTTCGAGCAATGTCCTCCAGCATCACAGCTGACTTGAGCGCTGCTTCACCCGTTGGGCCAATCGTAAAGACGCCATGATTCTTGAGCAGAACCGCCGATGAATCGCCAATGGATTCGACAACAATTTTTCCAATCTGTTCACCACCGATCAAAGCAAGCCCACCACACGGAATTGGTCCACCAAACTCATCAGCTTGCGCGGTCAGGTACACCGGGATGGGTTCGCCAAGCGCGGCAAAAGCAGTGGCATAAACGGAATGTGTGTGGACAATTCCATTAACATCAGGTCGGGAGCGGTAGATATAAAGATGACTTGCTGTATCAGAAGAGGGGGAGAGATTTCCATCAATTTTATTGCCATCTAAATCAATGATAACCATACTTTCCGGGGTCAAATCTGGAAATTTGACTCCAGAAGGCTTGATGGCAACATAACCGGATTCTGGATCTCGGACGCTTATGTTCCCACTGGTCCAAGTGACAATCCCATTTTCTGGTAATGCTTGATTAAGGTAAGTTAGTTCTTCACGAATGGTTTGCAGGAGCATTGTTGTCTCTTATCTCTATCGATCTACCGAACTTCAGCTTTTAGTTTTTTGAGGTGCTTCATGACATCATTTTCGCCTCGCCCAAAATAATCATGCAAACGAACATATTCTGTGTAAAGCTGATCGTAGACTTTTTTGTGGGTTAAATTGGGCCGATAAACTTCATCTCTCAAGTGCGCCATTGCTTTACTTGCATCATAAATAGAATCGTAGCCACCCACATCTTTATCTGCAGCAACAGCTCCAAACATGGCGGAACCAAGTGCAGGTGTTTGCTGCGCGGCTGCAATCTTGATCTCCAGCCCAGTCACATCAGCATAGATCTGCATCAGCAATTTGTTGCGGTCCGGCAAACCACCTGTTGCCACTATCTCTCTTACGGGGACACCATGCTCATTAAAAGTTTCGATAATGGTTCGAGTGCCATTAGCGGTCGCTTCAATCAGAGCGCGGTAGATCTCCTCTGGGGTCGTGGTAAGTGTCTGCCCGATCAATAATCCAGTGAGATCGACATCCACCAAAACGCTGCGATTCCCATTCCACCAATCCAGGGCTAACAATCCACATTCCCCTGGTAACAGATGAGCTGCTTTTTCTTCCAACAAAGTGTGAATATCTACGCCCCTCTCACCTGCTTCCTGCGTGTAGGCAGCAGGGACGCAATTTTCCACAAACCAGGCAAAATGATCGCCAACACAGGATTGACCCGCCTCGTATCCAAAGAAGCCCGGAATGATTCCATCTTCAACATAACCGCACATACCGGGCACAATTCGCTCCTCATTTCCTAAGACCATGTGGCAGTTGGATGTGCCCATGATGATAACCATCTGGCCGACATCCACGACGGTAGCTGCAGGCACAGAAACATGAGCGTCTACATTGGCTACTGCTACAGCTGTTCCCTCATTGAGCCCCGTCCAACGAGCTGCCTCTACGGTTAGCGTACCAGCTCGATCTCCAAGAGAAGAAATTTCACGGGATAATTTTTCATTTACCAGGTTCTCCATCCTGGGATCGAGCGCTTTAAAAAATTCCTTTGGGGGGTAACCATCTTTTTTTGACCAGATCGCTTTGTAGCCTGCTGTGCAGCTATTTCGAGACTCAACTCCTGTTAGCATCCAAATCACCCAGTCTGCAGCTTCGATGAAACGATCCGTTTCGGCGTAGATCTGGGGTGCTTCATCCAAAATCTGCCAAATTTTTGGGATTAACCATTCAGAGCTGATTTTGCCGCCATAACGATCCAGGAAAGTGTATCCCCGTTCTCGAGCAATCTCGTTCAGCTGATTGGCTTCTGGCTGAGCGGCATGGTGTTTCCAAAGCTTCACCCAGGCAT
>DAOVCZ010000068.1 GCA_030669775.1 Chloroflexota bacterium
TGCCCGGTAAATCTGGCTACGGGGTTAGCCTCTCTTGGATGAATTCCTAAAACTAGCAAGATAGACTAGTGCTCTGTCAAATGTGAATGTTATGTTTGTCTCTCTGAGCGCCAGCCCCGTCCTTGGTCGGACGGACCGAGGCCCTGTCCCTGGTCGGACAGACCGGGGGGAAGAGTCTCGGCAACTGACCTGGAGATTCTTCACTCCGCTGCGCTCCGTTCCAGAATGACGTATAAAAGAACGATGTTTGACAAATCACTAGATGTCCTGAAGGACATGTATCTATTTAAATAACAGTCTAGAATCTATAAGTAATTTTATCTTCATTTCTTATTCTTGGCGCCAATATTATGGGTCAGAAAAGAAAATTGCCGCGATCTCATCCTGGTATTTCATTTTCCAGCCAGGAAGTTCTCCCAAGGCTTTGACGAGCTGAGAATCAGCGGGCATGATCACCCAGCGGACATGGTACTTATCTAAAATTTCTTTCCAACCCGAACCCAGTGTGATAACCGTTTCATACTGGCGGGTTAAGGATTCGCCATAAAAATCAGTCTGGCCATCGATAAAGACTTGCTGTTGCGGCCAGCCACGGTATAGCAAGTAGCCACCCCAAGGAAAATAGTTGAATACAGGACCCATTTCTGCCTGTTCGGAAACCCAATCGACCGCCTCTACCGGAAACACATTCTCCGAGAACCGGTTGCCAGTATTGCTGTAATCTAAGTTAGCACCGCTTAACAATAGCCCGACGATCAAGAGAATGATTACCAGCGGCCAGATATATCCGAATAAATTACTGTCTACTACACGTAGTCGTGAATCAAAACTAACAACACGCTCGAAACTCTTATTATCACGCAGAAAAGATGAGCCAATCCCAGCCAAAATCGGTGCTGCGATGACTGCATAAATGGCAATATTGCGCGCACTGATCAAACCAAAGACAGTCCAGGCTGTTATAAGCAAGGCAGCAGCAATTGTGGTTCGCTTGCTGGTGAGGCTGACCAACAAAATGGATAGAGAAATCATTACTAGAAAAGGCCAGGAGCTGATTTGTTGAAAATCAGGTGGGAGATACTCAACGGTGTGGCTGACCAAATACCGGTTTTGCAAGAATCCGAAAGTTGTTTCCCATATCCGCCATCCCACCGGATTAACTAAAGTTAATATCAGAATCGAGACACCGGTTAGAATCAGTATTCGGGGCTGCATTTTGTTAATTGCATTCACATCAGCATTCGAAATTCGGCGTTCATGCTTACTTCTGAATCGCCTATTCAATAGCAAATTGTCAATCAGGTAAATTCCCCAAATCATTATTCCGACAATAAAAGCTCCATGGAAATTTACCCACAATAGCATCAATAAGGGTAATACCCACCAGCGCCAGCGACCAGTCAACCTCCATCTTTCCAACTCCCCAATCCACAACACTGTAAAAAGCATGGTAAACAAATGAGGGCGGGTCAACCAGTGGATGCTTGCAGCTGCTGCTCCCAATATCGTCAACGCCAGCGAAATCAGCAGCATTTTACTCTGTGCTACACATTGCCGAAAGACCAGGGTGAAGGTAGAGGCGATCAGCAGTGCACAAAAAACCACTACTCCATCCAACCCACCTACCCGGTAAGAAAGCGCAAAAAACGTTTGTGCCAACCACTCATGAGGAGTGAGTGGTAAACCCATCATTGTATGTGAGAAGATATCTCTGGTCGGGATCGTGAGACTATCCAGGATGTAATTGCCGATCGTTAGATGCCGCCCAAGGTCCCCATCCATGTTCAGCAATCGCGGCCCTAATCCGATAACAGCCAGGAATATCGCTAAGAACAAGATATCTTCTAAGCGAGGCATAAGCAGATTCCCCCAATGCACTTGTTTCAACCTTCGAGACAGATTCCCAACCTGAGCGGTCATCCTTCACCACCTCTCAAGCTGATTTCTTCTGGATTTACCCGCCGTGAAAGTTGGTAATACACTTGATAATCCCCGATTGTGGTTTCCTTCCATCGAACACCAAGTTCTGAAAATCCCTTACGCAGTAGTTCATTAAGCAGCGGATTATCTGTTGTGATATATGCCGTGCGATCTGATTGATTTACAAGTTGATCATACGGTTGGTAGCGGTTATCCCGACTGGTATAACGCAAATCTTGGTGATATGGAAGCTTGGGCACGTAAACCAGACCTTCATCGGAAAGGAAGGCCAGCGGGTAAGCAACCCAATAAGTCGTATAACCGCGAGTTTCCCCTTGAGTTTGTAAGAATTCGATCAGTTCCTGATCGTATTGGTGATCGATTTGTGTGACTGCATCAAACTGAGTGGTCATTCCAGGAGGATAGTTTCGGGCCACCTGAATTGTGCCCCAGAGATGAAAACATAGTACTACCCCAACCGCGATCCAAACATAGCTTCCCCACCTCGTGTGCCATTTCCATACTGCTTGGGCCGCAAATATCGCCATAACCACACCGATAGGCAGGAAATATCGTCCAGATGGATCTGCTCCAAATGGCGATAGGATGAAACCAATAACAACCATCAAGACAACCCCACTCAAAAGTGGTGCATGTGAGTAATCCGCATCCCGCGGATTGAGCTGAATATCACTTTTTGTCTTTTTCGCAGCAAATACAATCACCCCAATCCAAAATATCAGCACAAAGGGAGCCAGGGGTAGAGCCAACCAGCGGATTTCCCAGGGAGGCCGTAATCCGAAAATCACTGTCGTACCAAACAGACTCAAATTTAGTACATGCCGGAGAATCTGTCTGAACGGCTCCAACGATTCAACTCCTGCGACGGCACTCCCACTCAATTCAAGTAACAAGTTCGAGTGTCCAGTACGTTGAGCGTAAGCCAACCAAGGGATCACACCAAAAATTCCTCCAATTAGTGCGGCTCCCCAAAATTTCGACTGGTACACTGGCTCCTTCTTCTCGAAGGCATCTGGATTGAATAGCGTATTTCTCCTCCATGGAAACAAGAATTTACTTAATCGAGAAATAGGTTCATAATAGGTGCAATGCCAGAACAGATAGATGAAAGCAGGGATGCTGTAAACCAAAGTCAAACCAAACACCCACAGACCAAACCCGCTCAAAAACCCTAATCCAAACCACGGGATGAAGGAAATCTTTTCTTCAGAGTTAGATAAGTCCCTTACGATCTTTAGCGTGGTTAATAATATTAAGTTCCCAATCAACAGCATTTCTCCATAACCGCCCATTGAGACAGTCGTGTACAGCGTTGTACTTATATTGGGTAACGCTAAAAACCAGGCAGCTAGGACGCCGACTTTCCATTTTCCAGTCAGCTGCTTCCCTAATAAGGCAGTAGTTATGATGGTCAGCGAATAAAGTCCAATTTGGACAAATCTTACACCCCATACCTGGTTTCCGATCAGTTTAAACATTCCTGAGATCAGGTATGCATCCAGGCTGCCCATATACGACTGACCATAAAAAAATACTGGGCGTTCCCCTTCCAGGATGTGCCGCGCCATTAACGCCACAATTGCTTCATCAGCATTAAAAGGAACAGCACCCGCCAGGAGCAATCCAACTTTGAACGCTGCAGCAACGAACACTGCTCCAGCCAGGCCAATTATCCATCCCCTGGGGATTTTCATCTTATTCCGCATAACAGATTTGTCAATCACCATTCGGGTTGCTTGGCATATAATTTCGTTTGTATTGTAGTCTTTATCTACTGTTGGCTTAATTACATTTCTGTTAATTATGCGTACTGCTATTCGCTCTCACTGGTTGTTCATCCTTCTTCTCATAGTATTGAGTGCATTTTACCTTTGGGGTGTAGTCAAGGTACCCTTCCACCCTGATGAAAGCACCTATATTTTCATGAGCGCAGATTTCGAGCGCATTCTGACCGATCCTCTATCCATGGTCTGGGAAAATGAAGATCCACTTTCCGATGTCTTCCGCTATCGTTTGATCGATGCGCCACTTACTCGTTATCTCTTGGGGCTAGGAAGAGCTTTGATCGGACTACCTGCACCTGCAGTAGATTGGGATTGGTCTGCCTCTTGGGAGGCAAACCAGAATTCAGGAGCTTTACCCAATACTCGCATGCTGCTCATCGAACGCTTGGCGATAGCCAGTCTATTTCCATTATGCTTACTATTGCTTTATCTGATTGGATTGAAATTAGGTGGCCGCTTGATGGGTATTGCCACGATCTTGCTGTTCAGTTTGCATCCTTTGATATTGTTGCACACACGGCGTGCCATGGCAGAGGGCGTGCTGATGTTTGGTGTGATTCTGACTTTGTATGCCTTCACCAACTCGGGTAAACACGCATTCTTGACAGGATTGGCGATTGCTGTAGCCTTCAATGCAAAGCATTCTGCTATCCTTCTGCTCCCCATCGGGCTCATTGCAGTTAGCTGGCTCCCTCATTCAAGTCCTAGAAAGTTTTCCATAATCCTTTCCAACCTGACCGGATACTTGATGGGTTTCGTCCTATTGACTATATTGCTGAATCCTTTTCTCTGGCGTAACCCAATCACAGCCACTAAAGAGGCTTTACTTCAACGCCAGAATTTGCTCAATCGACAGCTGGCAGATATCAAAATGATTTCCCCCGCCCAAGTGCTCGAGACTCCAACCGAGAGGGCAGCAGTTACCCTGGCACAGTTATTCATCGCACCACCGATTTTCTCTGAAGTAGGAAATTATCGCCTCCAAACCGCCCAGGCGGAAGTTGAATATCTGAGTACACCCGGCAACGATTTCTGGCGAAATTCACTCTCTGCAGGGATTGCCCTCGGTTTAACCTTGCTGGGCATAATTGCAGCATTTCGTATATCATCTTCCGAGGATTTCAACCAACAGCGTATCTCGATCCTATTCCTGCTTTCATTCTTAGTTATGGTAGCGGGCATAATCCTGATGATCCCGTTAGCTTGGCAACGTTATTCAATACCATTAATACCCTTTGTCTCTATTTTCGCAAGCCTAGGTTTGGTTTGGGGAATCAAAAACTCCCGCAGGATTTTTTCCCACGGGAGATTGTCTTCTCGATTATCCCAGATACTCGCGCAATTTACGCCGGATAGCTGGATGCCTTAGTCTGCTGAGGGCCTGGGCTTCTATCTGCCTGACGCGCTCTCGCGTGACCCCCATTTTCCTGCCAACTTCTTCCAAGGTATATGCTTGCCCATCAAGCAGCCCATAGCGCAGCTGCAGAATGCGTACCTCTCTGGGTGGTAGTCCGTCAAGAACGCTATCAAGATGTTCCCGCAGCAGGTTGTAGGTCGCAGTGTCATCTGGAGCAGGAAATTCATCATCCTGGATGAAATCACCCAATACTGAGTCTTCCTCATCATCGGTCGGTGTCTCAAGTGAAAGCGGACGTCTTGCCACCTGAATCATATTCTCCACTTTTTGAGGCGTCACTTCCAGCGCAACTGCTATTTCTTCCACGGAAGGATCTCTTCCCAGCCTCTGGGTCAATTGGTGCTGCACCCTCAGCAGCTTATTAATCTGATCACCCATGTGCACCGGCACACGAATCGTACGCCCTTGATCAGCGATCGCTCGGGTCACCGCTTGCCTGATCCACCAGGTGGCATAGGTGCTGAACTTATGTCCGCGCCGGTAATCAAATTTCTTGGCTGCTCGAATCAGACCAATGTTCCCTTCCTGAATTAAATCCAGGAAAGGCACCCCGCGTCCCATATACTTCTTCGCCACACTGATCACCAAACGGGAATTTGCAGTGATCAAATGTTCACGTGCAGCCCATCCATCTTCGATCAGCATCTGTAATTCCTGTCGACGATGAGGCGTTACATTGCCTCTGGCCAGTTCTTCGCGTGCCAGGCGTCCACGTTCGATCCGTTGCGCCAGCTCAACCTCTTCTACAGCGGTTAGCAGTGGCACCCGACCTACTTCCTTCAAATACAGTCCTATCGTGTCATCCGTATCGATGTTCGCCAAATAATTTTCCTCTGGCGTTCCAACCTGGGCAGCTTCTTCATCACTCTCTTCCTCCTCAGTAAGTTCTTGATCGGTTGGACCTCCGATACCAGGATCTTCAAGATAGGGAATACCAGCACTAACCAGTGCAGAAAACGCTTCTTCTAACTGGTCAACATCTTGCTCCGCTTCCGGAAATAATTTCAGAATATCATCATAAGTAACGAAAGTTTTTTTCCTGCCAAGTTCAATCAACTTGGCTACCGCATGATGACGATCTTCTTGTTCTTCGATAGAACTTAGCAGTTGCTCATCTATCATTTGCTCTCCAAAACCTTGAAAAACTCAGGTAAATTTTTCTCTGAATTTACTATTCAGAATACAACATTTCCTATCCAAAATCAATACCCAATTCGAATTATTCACTAATTAACCATAATTCTAGATTTGACATACGCCAATTGCTCTACTCATTGATTTTGAGGAAAGTTTGGCGTCCGAGAAATCAGGGGGATAATCTCATCTATTAACCGATTGCCAGTGTAAAATCTGTTTCAATGCTTCCCGAAATCCCACAGCAGCCGTCTTAAATTTACTTTTTTCCGGAACCCTCCGTTCACCAAGATCTTTACCCAATCCCTCAATCAAGTTCATAATGCGCTCTTCAGAGCGATAAATTAAAAAAAGCACAGCGAATATTCCCAATCGCCAGTGCTTGTATAGGTTTTAATCATTTCCTTAGCGGCGATGGTGTGTTGATTCCGCCGATATGGGATTCCTTTGTCTCATTACTGTGAAACACTATACAACAAAAAAAATACACGAGTCAAGTAGTTATTTCGGTTCTAATAAAACCCTAATCTAATTGTGGTTTGTCTAATTGTGGTTCTTGACACATTCGCATCCCCCCTGTACAATCTGAACAGTTTACAAATACCACAACGCTGGTGAACTAAATCCAAAGAGTTATGCAGTATTAATTAATTTACAGAAATCGATGTCGAAGAGACGTTGTTTTCAACGTCCCTGCAATTGCAAGGGGAAAGAGCGTATCCAAGTTGATCCTAAAATCAGTTGACACAATATTTCCTGTACAACCATCAAATTTCAACCTGGAGGAAGAAACAATATGTATGGACTTGACACCTTTGAGCGAATAGCTATCTGGAGTGTCCTGGGGGTTGCCATTCTGGGTTTATTATACGCAGCTTTTTTGCGCTACCAAGTTTTGAAGGAAGACAAAGGGACACGCGAGATGCAGGATGTCTGGAATGCCATCCGCGAAGGTGCCAACGCTTATCTTCGGCGCCAGTTAGTGACCATATTGCCCCTGATCCTCATTCTGACGATCGTCCTGTTCGCCTCGATTTATATCGTCCCACCGACACCGGAGGCATCTGTATGGTATTGTATGGCAATCAAACAAGCTCCCGCAGAATTGGCCGAACAATGTGTCGAAACCCTCACCCTTCCTGAGACCCAGCAAATCAGGACATATATTGGTATTGGGCGAGCGTTCGCTTTTGTCTTGGGAGCATTATTTTCCCTGACAGTCGGACAGATCGGTATGCGCATGGCTGTTCAAGGCAATGTGCGCGTGGCCTCTGCAGCCAGGTATTCATTTGGTGACTCGTTGCGCATTGCTTATCGTTCCGGGACGATCACCGGCATGCTCACCGATGGATTAGGTCTTTTCGGAGGTACGCTGATCTTCATGATTTTTGGGGTTGCGGCCCCGGATGCCTTGCTTGGCTTTGGTTTTGGGGGAACATTAATAGCTCTCTTCATGCGAGTGGGAGGAGGCATCTTCACCAAAGCTGCGGACGTTGGTGCTGATCTGGTCGGAAAAGTTGAATTTGGGCTTGCTGAGGATGATCCTCGCAATCCAGCTGTGATCGCAGATCTGGTTGGCGATAATGTCGGAGACTGCGCGGGAATGGCAGCTGATATTTTTGAATCGTACGAGGTTACCATTGTCTCCAGTTTGATCTTGGGAGTCGCTTTGTACAGTATGACTGGTCACGTTGAATGGATCATTTTCCCACTGCTGGTACGCGGTGTTGGCGTTCTCGCATCCATCATAGGAACATACAATGTGCGCGGCAGTAAAGGCATGAGTGGAGATGCCATGCGGGCCATATTTACCGGCTTCCTCACTTCCGCTGCCATCTCCGTCGTATTATTCGGTATCATCTCGGTGTTCTACATGCAAGGTGTACCGGGTGGCTGGTGGCGGCCATTCTTAGCGGCCACAGTAGGTGTCCTCCTTGCAATATTAATTGACCGATTGACAGATTACTTCACAGGATCCCATGCTAAACCTGTCCAAGAAATCAAGAAATCTGCTGACACAGGTACTGCCACCTTGATTCTATCCGGTATATCAACTGGATTCGAATCCTCCGCCTGGTCGGTGTTGCTCTTAGCTGGCACAATATATGCATCGATCCTCATATTCGGCGGCATCTCAACCAATCCTACGCTCGACTTTATTTTTATCTTGTATGGTGTCGCCCTGACCGGAATCGGAATGTTGACATTAACTGGTAACAACGTTGCCATGGACTCGTTTGGACCAATCGCCGACAATGCC
>DAOVCZ010000188.1 GCA_030669775.1 Chloroflexota bacterium
ACGTTAAAGTACCAGTATTGCCACCATGTGGAAACGGAAGTTGGATTGGAAGCTGAAGTGGTGTTCCCTCCCGAAATGCTGCCAGACCAACCACCGCGCATTTTAGCCCATCGCTGCTCTCACGGTCTAGCCTGCAACCTGGATGGACGCCCAAGCTGTATCTGGGCTGGGACCAATCCGGCTTACGACCCGTTCACCGCGAAGGAATAAGATAGCTCCTATTCATCTTGGCGATGAATCCCCACTTTTCTACCTCACTAGAAACGCGTTTTTGCAAAACAGTGCTTATATCTTAATTTGGAATTCAAATTCTGAGACTCACCGCTTCACTCAGAGCTGTCATTCTGAGCCGGAGCCCCGCGCAGGCGAAGAATCTCCTCAACAACAGTATTCCAATTCCTGCCCCCTCAATTGGGATTCATCGCGAAGTTTATCTTAAAGAATGAAGAAGCTCAAAGTAATAATGGTATCAATAAAAACAAACGGGGCTGTCCCAGAATGGTGTCACCCTAGTGAAATGAAGGATCTCATAGGGGGAATGGAGATGCTTCTCCTTCGATGCCACTCAGGACATGACTTCGTTCAGCATGACATATACAGTCATCTTAGTCAACCCTTCTAATTTTCTCAAGCCTCAGGCGATCACGCCCAGCTGACGTCCCACACTGGCAAAGGCTGCCAATCCCTGGTCGAGATCATCCTGTTCATGGGCAGCGGAGATCATCACTCGGATGCGGGCTTTGCCGCGCGGTACGGTTGGAAAACCGATCGACATACCAAATACGCCTGCCTTGAAGAGCTCCCGGCTGAACTCCTGTGCCAGGGATGCCTCACCCAACATCACAGGAGTGATCGGTGTGGTGCTCAAACCAGTGTCGAATCCCAAATTGCGCATCTCTTCTTTGAAATAGCGCGTGTTCTGCCAGAGCTTGTCAACCAACTCTGTAGATTCCTCCAGGATATCCACGGCTGCCAGGCAGGCGGCTACATCGGGCACGGTCATGGCAGAAGAAAAGAGGAATGGCCGCCCACGCTGGTGGAGCCATTCGACGATCAATGGATCACCCGAGACAATTCCGCCGACTACACCAAAAGCTTTTGAAAGTGTGCCCATTTCAACTTCCACCTTGCCATGCAATCCATAGTGATCAACGATCCCGCGGCCTCCTTTGCCGAGGACACCCTCGCCATGGGCATCATCCACCATCAAGATGGTGTCAAATTCTTGGGTCACGGCATAAATTTCGTCCAGGGGGGCGACATCACCATCCATACTGAACACCCCATCCGTGATCACCAGAGCCCGATTGAACTTGGTGCGATTCTCCTGCAGAGCGCGCTTCAGATCTTGAGCATCACAATGGGCGTAGCGGACGATCTGAGCTCGTGATAAGCGCGAACCATCGATTATGCTGGCATGATTGAGCTCATCAGAGAAGATCACGTCCCCCTTACCAACCAGGGCTGGAATGCAACCGATATTGGCATTGAATCCGGATTGGAAGGTGATCGCTGCTTCGACCCCTTTAAATGCAGCTAGACGCTCTTCCAGCTTGAGGTGCAGGTCCATGGTGCCCGCAATTGTGCGCACAGCGGCTGGACCGACGCCATATTCAGCGGCTGCTTTGCGAGCTGCTTCCACTATGCGCGGGTGGTTAGCTAGTCCAAGGTAATTATTCGAGCAGAAATTCAATACACGCTGCCCATCCACAACCAACCAGGCTCCTTGGGGAGAACTTAACGTGCGAATCTGGTTGTACAGGCCACTTTCTTTTAAATTTTGTAGCTCATCTTGTATCCATTGCAACTTGGCTGACATAATGGTCTCTTTCAATTCTCCTTTTTTCTACCTCTGCCAATCAAACGACCGAAAACCTCAGAGGCAGTAGGTGCTTCGACACTGGTTGTCCCCTCAGCTGCCCAATCTGCTGCCAGACGTCCGTTCAACCACGCTTGTCTCCCTTCGCGAGCGCGGATCAGCCGCTCTTCTAAAGTTTCGATATCCTCGTTTGAGAGGTCATTGCGTATGGCGTTTATCGATGCGACAGCACTATCCAGCACACGGATCACATTCTCACGATTGAGCATTGCCGCAGTGGTCAATGTCTTTGGCTCAGTTGGGTACATGACCGGTGCAGTGACTTCAGCATATGAACGCCCGGCGACCTTGCGTCCTTCCTCCCAACCGGGCTGTCCTATTGTGGCATTCAATAACCCTGCAGCGAGCAATTGGGGCAGGATATGGGTTGCAGCCACCAGGCCATCCATCTCTACCGTGTCCGCAAAGAGCGGAGATGCTCCCAGGAGGCGGGTTAAATCCGCAGCCAGTTTTATCGCCTCTGAGGGCATACCAGGTGGTGAGACAATTCCAACCAACCCATCTCGAAACAGATCCGGGCGAGCAGCCTCGACGCCAGAATCGATATCATGCAGGTATATTGGGTTGAGCACAGGGGTCAACCCGACATAATATCGGTCAGGGGGTAACAGTTCACCGACCCATGATGCCACAACATGCTTCACAGGACCGGTATCCATCACCACCGCGCCTTCCTTGAGATCATTTCGAACTGCCTCCAGGGTTTCCCGAATTTGATCGACAGGTAATGCCAGCAAGACTAAATCCGCGTCTTCCACTGCGGAGATCAAATTGTTGGAGACCTTGTCCAGGGCACCCATCTTCTCTGCCCGGCGAGAGGCACGTCTTTCGCGATCATGACCGACGCGGTAGATAACCTCAGTCTGGTCAGCAAGCGCCAGACCCACTGACGTCCCGATTTGACCCATCCCAACGATTGTTAATTGGACTGCCATAAATTCACCTCAATTGATATCATCGACCGCCTGTAATTTTCGCAACAGGCTGTCTTCCTCTGAACTTTCGCTAATATGCGAAGGAGGTAGTTGATCCTGGTGGCGGGCGATAAGCGACACCGCCATTGGAGAAGTACCACACTGAGAAGCGAGAACTGCACCCCATACTGGGTGCTGCTCAGCAACGACGAATGCCCGCCGCCAACCAAGCCCGTTCAGGGTGTCTCCATCTGGAATTGAACCCCACTTTTTCACGCAATCTGGATAAAACGCTTTCACGATCACAATCAAGACCCGCTCCCATAAGCGTAAAGGAGCCCTAACTTTACCAACATCGTGCAACAGCGCGGCAGTTTGGAGATCGCGATTCTCAGCCCCGCGGTTTCTCAACTCGCTCAAAACTCTCAAGCTATGAACCTGCTCGCTTTTTTGCATCAGATTAAATAATTCAATCTGGGAGGGAGACAGGATCGAAGATACCAGATCCGTATCATCCTGGGTCGAGCGAGTGGTGATTGCCTGCCAAAACTGACGAGAGCGATATATCAGGCGGGAGGTGTTCATCCGACCAGTACAGACATCAATGCTGTCAGGGGCGGTCCGATAACAGACCCCAAGATATTGAACCCCAAGAGAGGACCGAGAAAGATCACTGCAAGTAAGATCATAGGTCCATATGGGCGGATATTGTCCATAACTCCCTGCCCTGAAATGGGGAGCAGATAATAAAGGATCTTTTCCCCATCCAAAGGAGCAAGAGGGATCAAGTTGAATAGCATCAAGAGCAGATTAATATAGACGAATTCCCAAAGCAGCTTATCCAATGATGGAAGGATTACACCGGTATTCGCAAATGCGTTAAATGCTGATACCAGACCAAGCTGAAATGGGATGGCTGCAATTATCGCCATCAAGAAATTCGATGCTGGACCAGCCAGAGAAACCCACATCAGAGCTGCAGACGAACGGCGCGCCAGAGCGGAGGGATTGACCGGAACGGGCTTCGCCCATCCAAATCCAACTACGATCAACATCAAGGACCCCATCGGATCGAGATGAGCCATGGGATTCAATGTCAATCGGCCATTGTTCCTCGGGGTGGGATCACCAAACCTGTCGGCGGTCCAGGCATGAGCAAACTCATGTACAGCAAAAGCAGTCAATAAAACAAAAATTCGCGATATAAGCGTTGGTAAATTGAGGTCAAACATTAAAATGGCCTTTTCGGCGATTATACCACCGCGTGATATAATGCCTCGCATGTTGCCCCCCCTGGAATTGGGTGACGTCGTGCGTTTACGCAAACCTCACCCATGCGGAGGTTACGAATGGAAAGTGGTCCGTCTGGGCGCCGATATCGGTCTGGAATGTCTCACTTGTGCACGGCGCATCCTGCTCCCACGTCGAATATTGGCGCGTCGCCTGAAAGCTATCCTCCCGGAATCAGACGATAAACTCCTCAGGTAATAAGACCCTCTCATTTCAAAACAGTACATCCAGGATTCTTCTGCCGATGAAACTACTCCGTACGATCAAGTATTTTTCTTTCTTTATCCTTGTCATTGGTGCTATGAGTCTGGCAGGGTGTAATTTGCCAGCCCGGGCG
>DAOVCZ010000275.1 GCA_030669775.1 Chloroflexota bacterium
ATTTGCGATGTGGTAGTCTTCGAAAACATTCAAGAACACCAGAAACCACCTCCACCTCCACCCGATGATGATCCCTGCATCGTTTACACTGTAAAGGGTAATGAAAGACTATACGATATCGTAAACCAATACGGCGCTGACTTACGGCGAGTGATGCGTATGAATGGTCTCTCTAATCCAAGAGAGATTCACGAGGGAATGACGCTGCTTGTATGTTATCCCTAAAATTCTCTGAATAGTGCTGTGCATTGGATAGTTAATAGATAAGAGGGAGCCATCCGGCTCCCTCTTTCATATCTAAATGCCGGCTTATCTCGCCACTTGATGCGAATAACTCTCAATTGCCCCTTTCTTTGTCAAAATTTGAATAAACAATTACGCTCGTTGACGCCCATGAACGCACATGCTACAATTTGAACCCGAAGAACGCGTTTATGGAAATCTCAACATGTCAATAATCTTGGTTATTATGGGTGGTGGCGATCTGGCAAGTGGGGTCGCGCTACACCTGTATATCTGGGATTAATATGCGCTTGGTTCAAGCTCTCCGTTATCCTCCATCCCCTCGATTAGCCCTGGTCGGTGCCGGCGGAAAAACATTCGCTCTCTTCCAGCTGGCGAGAGAATTACTCGAAACACCCAGCGAGCCATCCCACAAAAAAGCCGTACTCATCACTGCCACGACCCACCTTGATGCCAACCAGATCCTCCTTGCAGACCACCACTTTTCCATCCATACACCTGAGGAATTCGAACGATTAGAAGTCCAACTTCCAAACGGAGTAATTCTAATTACAGGAACACCATCAGGTGAAGATCGGGTTTCAGGTTTAAATCTAGCGTCCATTGATCGCGTGTGTGAACTAGCAGAAAGACAACGATTGCCGCTGCTGATAAAGGCCGATGGTTCCCGGCTGCGTCCAATCAAAGCCCCCGCCGCACATGAACCCGTCATCCCGCAATCGGTAGATACAGTGCTCGTCACCGCTGGATTATCTGCGCTTGGCAAGCCGTTAAGCCCCGAATGGGTTCAACATCCGGAGCTTGTAGCTAGAATTACCGGTCTTTTACCCGGCGATTCGATCACCCAAGATGCTTTCGAGGCGCTGATGACCAGTCCCGCGGGGGGCTTAAAGGACATTCCCGAAAGTGCTCGTCGGATTGCCTTGCTGAACCAGGCAGATTCACCCCAACTGCAGACCAATGCCAACAACATAGCAAAAAATATATTGACCTCTTACAATGCGATCATTATCTCAACCCTTGATCCTCAAATCGAAACCAGGACTAAACGGTGCAACTTTAAAACAACCAGCCCTCAGGACGAAGTCCTTGCGGTACATGAACCAGTCGCAGGAATTGTACTGGCAGCCGGAGGTTCGACTCGAATGGCGCAGCCCAAACAAATTTTGAACTTCAGGAGCCAACCGCTGGTTAGAATTGCAGCCCAAACTGCCCTAGCCGCGGATCTCGCACCAGTGATTGTCGTGACAGGTGCGTTCGATAATCAGGTGAAGGCAGCACTCGAAGGATTGCCAATTACGATCGTTCACAACCCTGATTGGCATTACGGTCAAAGCACATCGGTAGCCGCAGGAATAAATGCGGCACCATCCAGAACAGGATCCGCAATCTTCTTGCTGGCTGACCAACCGCTGGTATCCGAGTCCATGATACGAAAACTGGTCGAACTTCATACCCAAACATTATCCCCAATCGTAGCGCCCAGCATCAATGGACACCGGAGCAACCCAGTCCTATTTGATCGGGTTACATTTTCGGACCTCTTAGATTTGTCTGGTGATATAGGTGGGCGGGCTTTATTTTCCAAATATCAGGTGTCCTGGCTGCCCTGGATGGAAGCAACATCGGCTATAGACATCGACACTCCTGACGATTACCAACACCTGTTGGATATATGATCTTATGCTATGATGATGAATGAGCTTATATCCAGAGTAATTTCTAACGTAGGTGTGGTATAAAAGCTTGCGAGCTCTCAGCCAATGATATCAAATCAACGAACAATAGTAATCGTCGAAGATGACCCTGACACTGCTGAGATGTTTGCAGAAATGATTCGCTTAATGGGACACAGCGTGTTTCAGGTCTATCGCGGTGCACAGGCAATCGGTCTGATTGCAGAAGTAAAGCCCGCGACAATCATTATGGATTGGAAGATGTCAGATATTTCAGGACTGGAAGTTATGCAGCATATAAGGCGTGATGCAAAATTGGCAAAAATTCCGATTATCATGGTTTCAGCAAAAAACCTGCCATCCGATATAGAACTTGCTCTTAATAGCGGCGCTTCGATTTATCTAACCAAACCTGTCGGATACAAAGATCTCGAAAACGCCATCCAAAAAGTGCTGGCAACTTAGCCAGTAAAATATTCAAGAAAATCAACACTAGTATTCCTTTCCAATCTTGAATATCAGTGAGGTAGCCAAATTGAGTGTTGTTAGAGCTTTTATCGCTATAGAATTGTCTCCAGAAATTTATGAACGTCTGGACCAGGTAATAAATCAGCTCAAAGACTGTCTTTCCGGTATGCCAATCCGCTGGGTACCAGCGCAGAATATCCATCTGACTATTAAATTCTTGGGTGATGTCTCAGTGGCGAACTTGGAGATGCTTGAAAATATTATACTATCCGAAGCCAACTGCCGTCCCCCTTTCGAGGTAAGCATTGGAGAATTAGGCGCTTACCCTTCCTTACGACGTCCGCGAGTAATTTGGGTCGGGGTCAAAGCACCTCCAGAATTGACTGGTTTCCAACGTGGTGTGGAAACAGAAACCGCTCGACTAGGGTATACACCCGAAAAGCGTGCCTTTTCACCACATCTCACTCTGGGGAGAGTTTCTCGCAACGCA
>DAOVCZ010000263.1 GCA_030669775.1 Chloroflexota bacterium
CAATTTGCGCCGAGCGCAGTAACGCCAGGATTACGACCACATTGCCGCGGCTGTCCTCCAGGCTGATCCTTGGTGGTGTTCCGGAGAGAATCGCATCTGCCATATCTTCCACCTCACCGAGGTACAACTCTTGTCTGGGCATCTTAATCGATTCGAATTCATCCCCCTTCCCGATCAGAATTTCAACATCCAGATCAGGTTTGAAAGGCTGTGGAACAACCATAGTGGCCTCACTGCCAACGATCTCAAATCGCGAGCGGTCGGGACTCCTGAAACCAGAATCGAATTGGGCGAATACATCCCCAGCAAATCGCAGCTGGCCGGTGAAGACCTCATCCACACCGGATTTCCCAGTCAATTGCCAGCCAAAAACCTCCTCCGGCTCTTCGCCTAGTAAGTAGCGCATGTAGCTAATCGGGTAGCAGCCAACATCCCAAATGCTGCCGCCACCTAGTTCCGGGTTTAAGCGAACGTCTCCTTCATCGCGTATATTGAAAGTAAAATCTCCCTTTATCACGCGCACATCTCCAAGTATCCCTGAGTCGACCAGCTCCTTTACTTTTAGCGTCTGTGGGTGGTGTCGGTACATGAAGGCTTCGGCCAGATACATTCCAGTACTCTGGGCTGCAGCCCGCATGGCATCGACCTCCTCCAGCGTTGTCGCCAGGGGTTTTTCACACAGGACATGCTTCCCGGCCTGCAGCGCCTTGACTGTCCACTCAGTATGCAGGCTGTTGGGCAGGGAATTGTAGACCACATCAATCTCGGGGTCGTCCAGCATGGCCTGGTAGCTGCCATAAGCTTGGGGGATATCCCATTCAGCAGCATATGCCTGGGCTTTTTCGAGCGACCGGCTGGCAACGGCAAGCAATTCGTTGCGTTCGCTTGCCCGCAGAGGTTTGATCAAGGCGCGGTTGATACGCGCCGTGCTGATTAATCCCCATCGCAAGGGTGATGAAAGACTTGGTTTTGAGTTCATATTAATGAAGTATACCCCTACTTATCGAGATCGAATAATATCATTCAAACAGCTGGTGGAACACTTTTTTCACCAATGAATTATTACGTAGTGGGTAATTCCCATCCAAAATAATTTACTAACATTTATTTGAATTCTATTTAAGGAGATATAGTAATGAAATCATGATCCAATTATTTATTCTGCTTATCTGAATCAGATCTTCCTGACTTTTTTGACGATTCCTCACCTTTTTCCTCTGTGAAATGGTCAATCGCCTCCTCGACAGGGATGTCCACTTCATATGTCCGCTCAAGGTAACTTTGATGTTCCAATATCCACACGTAAAGATCAGATTCCGTCCTCCCCGGAAATTCCTCCAATATATTATGAGCGCGGATTAATTCCACCAATGGCAGATAGAAATTATCATACCAAGAGAGCACCGCTTCGCTGAAAAGAATCTCCTGTTCCTTTTGTTCGCCGAGGTACCAGCGGTGGACATCGATATGCTCGATCAGTTTATCGTACAAACCGGGTGTCGTCAGGCTGACCTGCGATTCAGGTCGTAAGATGCTAATCTGTGTCCGGGCTTCGAACTCTTGACGTTCCTGCTCAAGGATCAGGTTGTCAACCCAAACGGACTTCTTCAAAATATTTACCAATTTTCGAGTAGGTGAATCCTTGAAACGTTGTCGAAATTGGCGGGATACGACTTGAAAAGAGTATTCTTTACGATAGGCTGCGCGTAAGAACCACTCGTACTCGATGATCCAAAGATAAAGATCAGCCTCAGTGCGTTCCGGGAAATTCTCGAGCAGCTGCTGTTCGACGATCAGTTTCACCAGCGGAGAATAGACATTGTCGTACCAGGAGGCCACCGCTTCCTCATAGGGGACTTCTGCCTGGCGCCCTTCTCCCAGGTACCAGCGGTGGACACTGATATGCTCCAAAATGCGCTCATATTCACCGGATAGGGTCAGTTCGATTTGAGCACCTGAACGTACTTTTCCCAAATTGGTCTCTTCAAGGAAAGCAGCATATTCCGCTTTTAGATCTAAATCATCTATTTGTACATCTGCGGTAAGCGGTACAGATACTTTAATCTCGGTCACGTATGCGTCCACAAATTGCTGTCCTTGTTCACGGGCAACAGACACCCGGTGGTTGCCATCTCTTACGAAAAATACTTCGCCCATCTTATACAAATCCACGGGAGGCAGGATGATCTCTTCATAATGCGCCGAATCGATACTCACCCAGCGACCCCTGGTGCGCGCCTGCCGCGGCAGAAATGCTCGGTCGAAATCACGGTAGCGTCCCAGGCTACCTACGATCTGCTCGATCGGCACTTGCTTTAAACCAATATAATGCTGGCCACGCAGAGGAATCCGATCGCGAACGGCATTAAAGGGCAGCAGCTCATTTCGCTCGCCGGTCAACCAGCTGCTCAACTTCCTCCAGAAGCCCCTGCGGTACGCGCGCTCGAAATCATCTTGAGCCAATTGTTTGGAACTCATATTAACTAATCCTTGGTAACCTTGTGATTACCCACACCTCTCTGGAAACCTGGCGAAGTTGAGCTTCGATTGAAGGGTTCAACCTGAGTTTCCCTACATCCATAAGTGTTGATCACAGTCGTGGAAAGATATTGGGTTACTGTTTGGGTATCCTGGCGGTATACATGGATATGACCGTGGAAGTGATAGCGCGGCTTAATGGTCTCCAGCAGCCAGCGAAATGCTTTGATCCCTTGATGGGGTAAATCTGGCTGATCGTGGATCCCCCAGGGAGGTGCATGGCTGACAAAAATGTCCAGATAGCGTCCGTATAAGGCTCGATTCCAGAGTAAGCGAGGGGCTATACGCAAAACGTGTAACCACATCTCGGTCTGGGTGTATTGAAAGGGACCCTGGCGGTAGCGCAGACTGCCTTCAACTCCAGTTATGATCATTCCATGGCGATTGATCACTCTGCGATGAAGATCGGTGGCGCCGTGCGGGTGTGTTTTGGGTCCCGAGCTGGTATGTTCGACCAGGTTGGAATGGTTGCCGCGCACGTAATAGAGGGGTATGTTGAGCATACTGACCACGAATTCCAGGTAGTAATAAGCCAGGTCCCCACAGCCCAGGATAAAATCTACATCTGCGAAGCGAGTTTTCACCTGGGAACTGTAGATCGAATCGATCTGTTT
>DAOVCZ010000170.1 GCA_030669775.1 Chloroflexota bacterium
TGGCTTCCATCCACATCGGCATCCGTCATGATGATCACCCGTCCATAGCGTAACCCTGAGAGGTCAAAACCTTCACCAATGCCGGTACCCAAGGCAGAGATTAGGGCTCTGACTTCATTGCTGGCCAGGATTTTATCCAGCCGAGCTCGCTCAGTGTTCAGGATCTTACCGCGCAAAGGTAAGATAGCCTGAAAATGGCGATCGCGACCTTGTTTAGCTGAGCCGCCAGCGCTGTCTCCCTCAACAATGAAGAGCTCTGTCTTGCTCGGATCGCGTTCAGAACAATCGGCAAGTTTCCCAGGGAGGGTCAGACTCTCCAAGGCTGACTTGCGGATCACCAGATCGCGCGCCTTGCGAGCTGCGTCGCGCGCTCGCGCGGAGGTGAGGCATTTCTGCACAATCGCCTTTGCTTCTGAAGGATTTTCTTCAAGAAAACTCCCAAAGGATTCATGGACCACCTGCTGAGCAATGGTTTGCACTTCTGGATTCATCAGCTTGACTTTGGTTTGGCTTTCGAACTGCGGATCAGGATGTTTAATACTGATGATGGCGGTTAACCCTTCTCGAGTATCATCCCCGGTAAAATTCGGATCTGAATCTTTTAACAGCCCACTTCGACGGGAATAATCGTTAATTGTGCGCGTCACAGCAGCCCGCAAACCGGTCAGGTGAGTACCACCATCGATGGTATTGATGGTGTTGGCGAAGGCGTACACTGATTCGGTATACGCATCCGTAAATTGAATTGCCGAGTCAACCGTGATGTTATCGATTTCCTTCTCAACATGAACTACTGGATGCAGAGTTTTCCGGTTGCGGTTCAGATATCTCACGAAGGAGGTAATTCCACCTTCAAAGTAGAACGTCATTTCCCGATCGGCGCGTTCATCCATAAAATAAATCGTGACTGCGCGCGTCACAAATGCCATCTCTCGCAACCGCTGTACCAGCGTGTCGAAGCGATAATCAACTTCTTCTGTGAATATCTCGGGGTCAAATTTAAACCAGGTGCTTGTTCCAGTATCTTTTTTAGGTACCTTACCGACCTCTTCAACTGGACCGGTTGGATAACCTCTCTCGTAACGCTGTTGGTGAATACGACCATCTCGCTTTACGGTCACTTCACACCACTCTGAAAGTGCATTCACCGCGGAGACGCCCACCCCGTGTAAACCACCGGAAACTTTATAACTGCCGCCGCCAAATTTGCCGCCAGCATGCAGCATGGTCATGACCACTTCCAGTGCGGATTTGTTTTCCTGCGGGTGAATATCAACCGGGATACCGCGACCATTGTCGGAAACCCGAACACTGCTGTCAGGGTGAATTGTTATTTCAATCCGATCGCATGCCCCTGCCAGTGCTTCATCGATCGAGTTATCAACTACCTCATAAATTAAGTGATGCAGGGCTTTAACATCCGTGCCACCTACGTACATCCCGGGGCGGCGGCGTACCGCTTCCAATCCCTCTAATACTTGTATATCTTTTGCATCGTATGAAGCCCCAAGATCGTTTGCCATCGGCTATGAACCTCCGAACTCTTTTAATGTAACTTCCCGCTTCTGATATGGGTCCCCCCAGCCATAAATTAATGCTTATCCTATACAGCCGTTAAATTACGTACTTTTAACATCTCCCGCATCCATTGCAAAGCATCCCGATAGTACACAAAACTTGAAGCCAGCAATCCTGTAGTGACAAATGCATGGCCTAGGATACCCACCAACAATAACCAGGATGTCTCTGAGGGCACCAGCCAGAGAATATCCAATCCTTTGCTGAGCAGAAATATAACCAGGATGAAAAGGACGGTAGTTGGGAGAGTTTTGCGGGTCAAATTGGCACTCACCTTGACCGAGGTAAAGAAATTATTTTGGTTTATAACAATACCGTGAGGTGAAAATACCAGGGGCAGGATCAACCAGAAAATTATTCCAGCGAAGATTAATAGCGCGCATTGACCATAGGATACTCCGCTTAAGACAACCAAAGAGAGCAAAAAACTTCCTGGTAAAGTAATGAAGATCAATAAAACCATCCACAGAATCGCCAAGTAAAGCATTTGTAATGAAGCCCAGGGCCACTGCTCAATAGCCTCTCGCCAGCTGACGTCACCAATTACAGCCGCTTGTGCCACAACGAGGAAATATAACGTCCCGAGAACAATCCCGATCAGAGCAATCGAGATAAATGCAATGAAAGCACCTCCGAACGAATCAATCTCCCAGGATACCAATACCCCGAAAGGCGAAGTTACTGGTAGCTGTGACACCAGCAAGCTGGTGATACCAACCGGGTACGTTCGTAAAATCGCAAGCATATTGAATTGCTCGGCAATTTCAGTCCAGGCTGCCTGCACAGGTTGAATGAGTTCCGCCATTCCAGGATCCTGCACGGAATACACCTTGAATATTTGATCCGACATGGATTTGATCAGACCCGTTAGCCTGAAACGAGGTCCCGTCCAGAGGATCAAGTCAAGAGCAATCGGAAACAAGATCAATATTATGTGATTGGTTATAGCATCAAAACCCGATCGGATCGCTCCGATCAGGTTTGGTGCTGGTGGCAGCGTCAGTTGGCTATCCTTATTCATTTATCCGTTCCATCATGCATTCAATATTTTATCATAGGGGAAGAATGTCACAGTTTCAATAATGAAGGCATTAAACTGCTTTTTATTCAATAAAATAACAAATGTATGGAAGGGGAAGTAAGTAATTCCCTGTCAACCTCTTGACCCAATTTCCCTAAATCAGTAGAATCAATGCAATAACCACTGCTCTAGCATGGTTAGAATGAACGGTAGGATCGAAGTGTTTTGACCATTCTGGTCAAGCACTTACAAGGTTTGATTATGAGGTAGTACCACGGTTATCTCTTTAGCCTCATTTAATTTATTTATCCCGCCTAAATGGGAAACATCATTGTACCCTTTGAGGTGAAAAGGAATGAATAAAAACATTTTCACTTTATTGTCGTTGCTGGTATTTGCCAGCATGGTTCTGGCAGCTTGCACAGGAAAGCTGGTTGCTACAGATGTCCCAGCCGGATTCAAATGCACCGATGCGATCGGCTGCGTTGATATCGCCCCAGATGAACCAGTCCACATCGCATATGCGTTGGTCACCTCTGGTCCAGATGAAACCTTAGGCGTTGACGCGCGTAACGGGATTGAAATTGCCATTGAAGATAAGGGTCAAATCCTGGGACATGAAATTATGCTAACTGGTGAGGACGAAGCTGGTAAACCCGAGGGCGGTTTAGCCGCTGCCGCCAAGCTGGCTGCAGACCCAAGCATCGTTGCTGTGATCGGCACTTCTTTTTCCGACGCAGCCCGGGATGGTGTACCTATATTATCCCAGGCAGGTTTAATAATCGTTTCACCCTCCAACACCGCTCTTGACCTGACCCTGGAAGGCAACGAAAACAACCACCCAGGCTACGCACGCATTGCCCACAATGATAGATTTCAAGGCCATGCAGCCGCCCAGTTCACCTTCAATGTCCTTGGGGTCAGAAAGGCAACCACGATTCACGATGGTAGCCTTTACGCCGAGCAGCTTCAAGGTGTATTTGTTGACGCGTTCCAGGAGATGGGGGGCACAATCACTGCGCAGGAAACAGTCGACGCAGATCAAATTGATATGCAACCGGTGCTGATGAACATCGCCACAGGTGAACCTGAGTTGATCTTCTACCCGATTTACATTAAGGCTGGTAGCCTGATCACCCGCCAGGCCCAGGAGACCCCTGGCCTAGAGAACACCTACCTGATGGGTGCCGATGGGATGTTCTCACCGGACGTTATCGAGATAGCTGGAGACGCCGTTGAAGGGTTGTACGTCTCCAGCCCGGACTTCACAGTATTCGACGAGGCTTACACATCCGATTTCATCCCAAAATACTTGGAGAGATTTGGTACAGAACCTTTCAACATCTACCACGCTCACGCCTATGATGCCTTCATGCTGATCGCCAATGCAATTGAAAAAGTTGCAGTGCAAGACCAAGATGGATCCCTGCACATCCCTCGCCAGGCACTACGTGAGGCCCTGTACATAACTAAAGATCACCAAGGCTTAACCGGTAACCTCTCCTGCACACCCACTGGAGACTGCGCTGATGCACATATAGCCATCTACCAGTACCATCTTGGTAAATTTCCACCTGAAAAAATCTGGCCTTAGAAATTCGATAAGTTTGATATTGAGAGAGTTGATGTATCCATGCTTGATCTGGCTCGTTTTACTGGTGGCAGATTGGTCAAAGAATATAATGTGGTTTAATCAGCTACAATCAAGATAGCAAATTCATTCAATCACTCACACGAAAATGACCACCGCTGAGATATTAACCATTGGCACCGAGATTCTGTTAGGTGAAATCGTACTCAGCGGCTCGGCGGAAGACCTGCGCACTGACAAAATGGTTCAAAAAGCCTATCTGGACATAACCAAAAATGTTCGCCTCGAACTCTTTGAGCACAGTGCTAGGAATTAACCTGCCACTGCGCTTTTTGCTTATCTAGGTGAAAAAAATCAGGTACTTATCAATGTTGATCCTATCAAAAGAAGAAGTCCGGCAAGCCCTGCCCATGAGCGAGATGATCGCCGCTACAAAAGACGCCTTCGCAGCTTTATCCAGCGGCAAGGCCGAGGTTCCGCTCCGCAGCCAATTAACCATACCCCCTCACAAAGGAACAAGCTTATTTATGCCAGCCTACCTGCAGCATGAGAGTGGTGAGGCGCTGGCGGTTAAGATCGTCTCAATCTTTCCGCATAACATTGACCGCGACCTGCCGCTGATTCAC
>DAOVCZ010000217.1 GCA_030669775.1 Chloroflexota bacterium
GACCTTTCCCAACTGAGTTAGAAGGTGACTTGGCTCAACGTCTACGTGGAACTGGCGAACATCCCTGGGATGAATTTGGAACTATTACTGGACGTCCAAGAAGAGTTGGTTGGCTCGACCTGGTGTTGCTGCGTTACGCCATCCGGATTAACGGTGTGACTGAACTTGCCCTCACTAAACTCGACATCTTGTCAGGATTCGAAAAAATTCTACTTTGCACAGGTTATCGAAACAACGAACACGAATTAACAAACCTACCTTACGGTCCAAGTGATCTTTCTGGATTCGAACCCATTTATGAAGAGCTTCCTGGCTGGCAGGAGGATATTCAAACTGCCCGCCATTGGGAAAACCTGCCACTAAATGCGCGAGCTTACATCTTAAGAATCGAGGAACTGGTTGGGGTTCAAGTTCGCCTGGTTTCAGTTGGTCCAGAACGAGAACAAGTCGTCGAAATTATCTAACCAACCATCCCACATTACCATTTTCATGGAGGTCTCAATGCGCAAGAAGGTCACATTGATCACCGGGGTCAGCGGCGAGGTCGGTCTGGCTCTGGTAAAGAATCTGGCTGAGTTAGGGAATAAAGATCTTCTTACTTTGGATATCCGCCCACAGCCTGCGGAATACAACCAATATTCATTTCACATTCAAGGTGATATCCTGGATAAATCTTTACTGAATCGCTTGATCAGCGAATATGAAATCGAAACCATTTTCCACATGGCTGCTTTACTCTCCACCCGAGCGGAATTTACACCGGTAGCCGCACACCAGGTAAATGTGGAAGGAACGATGGGTTTACTACAATTAGCCACCGAACAATCGGAGTGGCGGGGAGAGCCGGTAATGTTCATCTTCCCCAGCTCAATCGCCGCCTATGGAATGCCTGATCTAGAGACAAAATCTCGGTTTTCTCGGGTTCGCGAGTGGGAATGGAACTATCCAATAACCATGTATGGCTGCAATAAACTGTACTGTGAAATGTTAGGTACATATTTCAGCAGAAATTACCGGCAGCTGGCAGCAGAATCTCCACAAATGCTAGATTTTCGATGCGTACGTTTCCCAGGGTTGATCAGCGCATTCACCGTTCCGAGTGGTGGAACCAGTGATTACGGTCCAGAGATGCTTCACGCAGCAGCTAAAGATGAGCCATATTCCGCTTTTGTTCGTCCAGACACGCAAATCCCATTTATGGCAATGCCGGATGCCGTCAATGCCCTTCTTCTTCTCTCCCAAGCTCCGAAGAATGCACTCAGCCGTACAGTTTATAACGTGACCAGCTACAGCCTGACTGCCAATCAATTCCGCGAACAGGTGTTGAAAGCATTTTCCGGAGCCAAGATTGATTTCAAACCCGATCTCAAACGGCAGCGAATCGTGGATAGTTGGCCTGCTGATCTTAATGACAACGACGCTCGCCGTGATTGGGGCTGGAAACCAGAATATGATGTTGAGAGATCGTTTGACGAATACCTGATCCCAAACATTCGCAATCGGTACCAGGGATGAGCGAGCAAATAACTGGCGGTCAATGTTAGATCTTCACCCAAGAATCCTAGATCACGTATTCAAGCTATGATTAAAACTGTAATGTGGATTAATCACTCCACAATTCAATCTTGCCTGCTGATTTTCGGAATGTCAATAACTTTATTCCTTTTATCGTCTTGCATGCCAGGAGAGATTCCATCGCCGGTCTTTGAAAACACTCTTACACCTACCCAAACCTCAATGCCAACTGCTACCGTTGAGTGGTTTCCAGCAACTTCCACACCTACTGTGGTGCCCACTTCTCCCATGCCGCCAACCCCGGAATACCACCCTGATGTGGGAGAGGTTTTGCTCAGTGACGATTTCTCGGATCCTGGTTCATGGACATTGGGACAAACCTCATCCGGTAATATTGCTCTAGGAATCAATGAACTGACGATCGCGATTGCCGAACCAAAAGCATACGAGTACAGCCTTCGCCAAGAGCCAATATTGGGAGATTTCTATCTCGAAATCACCACCAGCCCCACACTTTGCCAGGGTGAAGATCAATATGGTATTTTATTGCGTATGTCTTCTCCTGGCGATTTCTACAGGTACGCACTCTCTTGCGATGGGCGAGTTCGCCTAGATCGAATAGTTCAAGGCACCGCCACCTCCCCTCAACCCTGGACAAACAGCGGAGCCGTCCCACCTGGAGCTCCAATTACCTCTCGACTTGGAGTCTGGGCTCGAGGGAATGAAATGCGCTTTTTTATCAACGACCAATACCAGTTCACAGTTACAGATCCAGTCTTACAATCAGGCAATCTAGGTTTATTCGCCAGGTCGATGGGTGAGACTGCTGTTACGGTAAACTTTTCTGACCTAATAGTTAGGCAATTAGCGCAATAATCCTTATGGCAAAACGTCCATTCGTCAACCGTTTGAATAATCTCGATCCAAAAACATGGCTTAAATTCCAGAAATCCTGGTTTGTGCATGCTCCTCCACCACGAAAAAAAGGAGTTTTCCGGCATCCTGCCAAATTCCCTGAAACTTTAGCTCAGGAGTTTATCGAGTTCTTCACCAAACGCGACCAGGTAGTCTTCGATCCTATGGTGGGTACAGGAAGTACATTGGTAGCCGCATTGCGATCTGGTCGGCACAGTATCGGAATTGAGCTCAACAAGACCTATGCTGATATCGCAAACCAATTCGTTGAAGTAGAAAGAAAAGCCTTAGGAGAGGCGGTAGAGCATCTCACTTGCCAGGTTATCCACGGAAATGCAGCTGATAGCCCCGGATTGTTCGATGAACACCAGCTGCCCTTAATCAACTACGTGCTCACTTCCCCACCGTATTGGGATATGCTGCATGCCAAGGGAGCTCAAACACAGAAAAAACGCCGCACTTCTCTGGATCTAGATCTTCAATACTCTGATGATCCAGAAGATCTTGGTAATATCCATGATTATGACGAATTTATCAGCCAATTGGTTAACATCTATATTGGTATCAAACCTTACCTTAAACCACGTGCATACCTGACCATAATCGTCAAGAACATCAAAAAAGGGGGAAAGATTTATCCCTTAGCCTGGGATTTAGCTCGCGAATTAAGAAAAACCTACACATTAAAGGATGAGAAAATTTGGTGCCAGGATGATGTTCGTCTGGCTCCCTACGGGTTAGGCAATGCCTGGGTCAGCAACACATTCCATCATTACTGTCTCCAATTCCGCAATGAGTGAGCATTTACAGCCAACACTTTATTATCTCTAGAATTTAGTGTACAATTGTTCTGAATTATCGGTGAGTGCTGCACTGGCCAAAAATGGACGGTGTTCGTCCGTAACAATAACTTATCCGCTCACCGCAACGAAAGGAGACCCCAATGTATCAAAATCTCATTATTGTTGGTAATCTTGGCCGCGATCCGGAAATGCGCTACACCCCCTCCGGCCAGGCAGTGACAAATTTTAACGTCGCTACCAATCGCAAATATACAACATCTGACGGCAATCAGGTAAAAGAAACGACTTGGTTCAGGATTTCAACCTGGGGTAAAACCGCTGAGGCTTGCAACCAATATCTGAAGAAAGGCAGTAAAGTTCTTGTGGAAGGTCGGCTGAAGCCTGATCCTGATACAGGAAGTCCTCGAACATTCACTCGACAGGATGGTACTACTGGTGCCAGCTTTGAAATAACTGCTAACCAGGTACAATTTCTATCCACCCGAGCTGAAGATGAGGGCGCATATACCGCAGACGATTCACAAGGCATATCAGAACCAGAGGATATTCCCT
>DAOVCZ010000118.1 GCA_030669775.1 Chloroflexota bacterium
CAATCTATCGATGACTGCTTCGCCTTGCATTGTTATGGAAAGTTTCTAGATCTCGGGGACGGTCCTAGAGTTCCAGAAGTTATAGTCGATCGACGGATCGAAATGCTGTAACAGCCTCGCGGATATATTTCCATGAGTTGAAAGCACAATATGTTTCGAGCTTTCTTGTTCTTGCAATCGGGATATGACAGCCACTCCACGTTTTTTGACTGCCGAATTTGATTCTCCCCCTGGATGAGCGAAAGTTGGCTCAGCCCATGTGCGTTTAACTGCGCTAAAGAAATCATCAATCGCTTCAGCACTTAGACACCGCTCCCGGAGATCAGGCTCAAGTTGAACCGGGATATTTATCCGCGCAGAGAGTGGATGGATCGTCTGCTGGGCCCGGAGATAAGGACTCGAATAGATCTTATTGATTGGGAACTCAATGAGCACGTCTGCAACTCTCTCAGCGTCCAAGAATCCCTGTTCCGATAAGGGTCGATTCTCATCTGGACTCCAATCAGCATGTGCGTGTCGCACCAGATAGAAATTATGCACTGCGAGCAGTACTCTCAACAAGGTCTTGGTTAATCAAGAGCCTAATTCCAGGTTTTTGTTTGAGTGATTTTCATCTCCCCTGACTCATCAGCAGATAGAATGAAATCAAGGAGTTGAAAAGGGCGAGGATAAATCCAAAAATAATACCAACTGGGATAGATTTGAGCATATGCTCCTTCATCGATGTCCATCCCATGGCCTCAGGGAGCTGCAAAAAAGCGGGCCGCCAGTAACCAAGCACAAATCCATCAATGACGATGGTGTCAAAAAGAAATAGGATCAGGTAAAGTGTTAAATTGAGTGTGTAGAGAGCTCCAAAACTGAGCTGGATGCCTTTTCTGAATATCCCGAAGTAATTTGCCAAGACCAGAAATCCAACGATGCACAATAAGAAAATTCCTGAGGTCAGGTACCCACGCAGTGGGATCTTTTCCTTTAGTAATCCATCTTCATCTCTTGCAGTGTAGACAATCCCGGTTCGGAAAACGAAGATGACGAAAAAGCTGAAGATCAGAGAACCGATTATCCCCCAAACTGTTAAGTAAATTACGACCTCACCCGTTGACATGATGTAAAACTTTTCACCCTGGTATTAGAAATTTTAGCTGCTGGATGCGATGACCCAATAATAAATCTCCCCCACCAGCTTTGATCCAAGAATATTTACCATCACAGATATAGTGCATACAGCGCAAGATCATCCTCCAATTGCATCTCTCAGGTTAGAGAGATTCTCCGCCACACTGCCTTGTGAATTATATATGCAAGACCCCACCACCAAAACGTTCGCCCCAGCAGCTACGGCTTCTACTGCTGTAGTGGTATTAATTCCCCCATCCACTTCTAAATCAACTTGACCCAGGTTGCGCTCCTGCAGTATCTGTCGCAGACGAGTGATTCTCTTCGTAGAGCTTGGCAGGTAAGTTTGACCTCCAAAACCCGGATTAACTGACATGACCAGTACCAAGTCAACCTCGCTGAGCACTGCCTCTATTGCCACCAGTGGAGTAGCCGGGTTGAGAGTGACTCCTGCTCTGAGACCCAGATCCTTGATTTGTTGAATAGTCCGGTCCAGGTGGGGGCAGGTTTCAACGTGAACAGTGATCAATTCAGCACCTGCTTGAGCGAACATCGGGATCAGGCTTTCCGGTTGTTCGACCATCAAGTGAGCTTCCAGCAATGCACCAGCAGCCTGTGTAAGAGGCTGTAACGCAGATACGACCAGCGGACCAAAGGTCAGGTTTGGCACAAAGCGACCGTCCATCACATCGACATGGATCCGTTCAGCACCGGCCTGCAAAGTTTCATTTATCTGATCTCCAAGTCGAGTCAGGTCTGCAGTGAGAAATGAGGGGGCTATTTCAACAGGCATTATTTACGCTCCTTGAGCTGGACACCTTCCAATCCAGCGACGATGGCCAAGTCAGTCATATCCAGGAATAAACCATGTTCGACCACGCCAGGTCGATCCGCCAGGTCACGTGCCAGCTGATATGGATCCGGAATTCCATGCGCATGCCAGCAGCGGACCAGGTAATTAGCATTATCAGTAATGATTGGTTCTCCTCCCTCCTCCAGCCACAATTCTGCACGGCAGCCGAGGCTGTTTAGCCAGCGTATATGAACTTCGGCTTCATAGGGTACGATCTCGATCGGCAGTGGTCCCTGCCCCAAGCGAGTTACCAGCTTAGATTCGTCTGCGATGACGATGAAATAATTTGCGTGGGATTCAACGATCTTCTCCCGCAGCAAAGCTCGCCCAAGACCTTTTACCAGATTGAGGTTAGGGTCAATTTCATCAGCACCATCCACTGCCAGATCAAGAGCTGGAATTGCATCTCCAGGTGATAACTCAGCCAGAGAGACCAGGGGAATGCCCTGTACTCGCGCCAGCTGGGCAACCCCTTCAGAAGTCGGAACTCCGGCAATATCATGCAGTTCACCAGATTTGAGTTTTTCAGCCAATATCTCGATGAAATATTTCGTCGTGGAACCAGAACCTAATCCCATTACCATCCCACTTTTCACATAAGTTATGGCATGACTGGCAGCCTGTTGTTTTAGGTTCATGCATCTGCTCCGGTTAGTAAAGTGACCATGCTCATTCGATTCATACTAGTATAACGTCAGATTTGTGGATTTTCCCGGCTGGTATGGACGATATAGATGCCTGCCAGGACCGCCAATCCACCCATTATCTGACCAGCCTGCAGCGATTCTCCTAATAAAGGGATGGCCAGGAGTGCAGTGACAACGGGTTGGCCGATCATCGTCGGCGCGACAAGAGAAGCAGGCAGGTGACCCAGGGCATAGCCCACCGCCAGATATCCACCAGTTTGAGATACCAAAGCGGCACCCAGAAAAGCCAGATAGCTTTGAACCGGGTAACCCGTAATAGGCATCCCCAAGCTCAGACTGATCCCCAGCAGGCAGATACTGCTCACCAATCCCACGATCCAAACATAAGAAAGTGTATCCCAATGAACTCGCCCCCGTTGTGTGACCAGGAAGTAGCCTGCATAAAAGACACCAGCAGTGATCGCCAAGATGTCCCCAATTCCAAGCGTAGGATGGCGAAGGAAATCGGTACCCAAGACGATTGCAGCCCCTGCCAAGGAGAGCAACAACCCAATCCAAAATGCTGCCTTCAATCGCTCTTTCCAAGCCAACCAGGCAAACAATGCTACCCACAATGGGGCTGTGTTCCCCAATAGCGTTGCATTAGCAGCCGAAGTGAAAATGACGGAAGTGTTCCAAAAACCATGATCGAGCGCAGTTAATACACCACCTAAGATCGGGAATATCAATATTGCCTTACTGATCGATGCACCCTTACTCTGGCGAACAATGAAAAATGGAATCAGGATCAGAGTCGAAAGTCCAATTCGATAGAAACCCACCACCGGACCTGGAGCATTTGCCCAGCGCACGAAAAGTGCTGAGAATCCCAGAGCGATAACCCCAAAAATCAAGGCCGCATAAGGCAGCCATAGGCGATTCATTGAGGCGGGTGCAGGCAGGGATGTCATTTGATCAGATGGTATTTAATGTTAACAAATTCGATTTAAGATTCACTTTGCGGATTCTTTAAGATCGCGGTATAATACTGCGCACCGATGATGACGCTGATCTCCCAATTGGGGGGCATTAATTTCGAAAGCTAAACCTCTTCGAGGTGGGTGAGAATGAAAGCCAAGATACTTTGGATTGAGGGAAAACGGGCCGAAGGCCCGTATTTTATCCCAGATTTACGGAAAAAAGACTTCACCATCGAAATAGTATCAACGGGGAAAGCAGCTAACAAGTATCTCTCAAAAGATGAGTTTGACTTGGTTGTCCTTAACGCAGCCACCTTCCGAACCAGCGGTAAGCGTATTTGCCAAGACATCAAGGATAATTGGGGGAAGATGCCCATCCTTATGATCGCCAATCCTGACAAACCAGTCTCCAAAGATGTCGGCGCCGATGTTTTGCTTGAACTACCTTTTACCATCCGCAAGCTCGTCAACCGCATAAATCCATTGCTACCGCATTCGAGCAATAAAGTCATACGAACTGGTCCTATCCATCTGGATTTAGAACGCAGGGTCGTCCGCTGTTTAGAAAAAGAAGCTCACCTGACTCCCCGGCTAACCAGCTTGCTGAAGATGTTCATGGAACATCCAAATGAGGTGCTTGAGCGAGAGGATCTTTTCCGCAGGATTTGGAACACCGAATATACGGGGGACACACGTACTTTGGATGTGCATATCAGCTGGATCCGCCAAGCGATTGAACCGATTCCTCACAAACCACGCTTCCTGATAACCATCCGCGGGGTAGGCTACCGGCTGGACATTTAGAACTCATTTACACCCCTTTTTTAACAAACGTTTGTAAAGTATCAAGATAATACTGAGGCAAACCGATATCATACCGGCGACCTTCCATGACAAGGCCCAGGAAACCATCTTCCTGGCGCAAACGGTCTAGGGCTGAAGTGAGCTGAAATTCACCTCCCTCGCGCACATTATGAGCAATGTGCTCTTCCAGATAATCAAATAATTGAGGCTTAATAATGTAGAGGCCAAACACGGTCAAATACTCGTCATCTGGGAGACCGGGAACGAGTAAGTTGTTGCGAGCATAGTCGATAGTTGGTTTTTCGGCGAACTCAGTCACATTTAGCAAACGACCTTCTTCGAGCCATACTCCTGCGACAGTGCCGAAGTTGGCGATCTGATCTTCAGGGGTGTGCCGTAAACCTAACACATTGATGTTATGTTGTTTGTAGGCATCCAACAGTTGTTTCGCACAAGAGCCCTCGCTGCTTGACCGGTAGAGGTGGTCACCCAGCATTAACAGGAATGGCTCATCACCTATCACTTCCCGGGCGCAATACACGGCATGTCCAAAGCCTTGCTGGTTGGGTTGTGTTACAAAAGTTACTCGTCTGCCAATTTCGAGGAGCCGCTGAGCATACTCCTGGAAATGAGACGGCAGTTTGTTGTAATTTTCAATGGAGATCTGGGTGTTAAAGAACGATTCGAAACCCTCCAGATCATCCTCTTGAACGATAATAATCACCTCTTCCAATCCTGCTTCAAGCGCCTCCTCGACGATCAACAGGATCGCGGGTTTAGCGATGCCATCCTGATCGACGATCGGAAAGAGCTCCTTCTTGGTAGCCTTTGTGGCGGGAAAGAGACGTGTTCCGAATCCAGCCGCTGGGATGACGGCTTTTCGGACTTGCTGGCCTGGGCGAATTGTCAATTCCAGATATTCAACCCCCAGATCACGTTCCAGGATCTCGATCACAGCTTGCTGATCCACCAGGCTGCGAGCGATGAATTGTGCGGTGCCATCCCCTTGGGAGCCGACTCCCTTGCCACCCCAAATGTGAGGTTTGAGCGCTTCGTGGTTCAACACACGATGTAGCACCGGAGCGGTGAGTTCCTCTGGGCAAGCGGGTGTGGCATAACGATCAAAGAATGATTGTGCTTCGACCATCAATCTCCCCAGATTCTCACCATCTGAAATGCTCAATGCATCTACCGCTTGTTGGGTAACGCGCTTGTTGATTGGACCAAGCAACTCCTGAACACCGCGTTCGATCTCGTTTTCAGCAAATGGGTAGCAGTGATTAAGGCGCTTGAGGATCTCCATGGTGTCCTTTTGCGCACCTAGATCGATAATTACTAAATGCAGTTCATCCTCCACTTGAAGCTCGATTGTATCCAGGCGGTCACCATCATAGATCATTAATACCGGCCGGTTACCAAAAGCACAGCCTTGATCCATGCGACCACATCGGGAAGGGGTGGTGATCTCTCCCATATAGGCCAGCTCCATTTCACCCCGAATGGTCAACTTCAAATCATAAACTCGATTGAAAGCTCTGGCAGTGAGCACACAGATAGCGGCACTAGATGACAGCCCCTTTTTGACCGGTAAGTCAGTTTTATAGTTGTTGATTACCAGGCCGCGCACATGATAGTTGGTCATCACCTGGTAGGCTACCCCTGCAATATAGCTCCAAAAGCCCCCTTTTTGAGCCTCTTCCAGAAGTACATTGGGCTGCATAGGAATTTCGTATGGTCCGATCTTTTCACCTTCCGGTGTGGTTGAGGTGAGAATGAGAGATGTCGGGTGGGGCTCCA
>DAOVCZ010000019.1 GCA_030669775.1 Chloroflexota bacterium
GCAAGTTCATCTCCCAATTCATCCGCATCCACCTGATTATCGGTCCATTGAAAGTGTTCCAATACTTCACCCGCTTCGAGGCATAAAGAGATCGCCAGGTTGCGTAGGGTTTGAGGCCTCGGGCTGTCTTCTTCATACCAGCCTTGGGTATGAACAAATTGGTGCATTTCCTGAGTTAGTGTTTTGATATCCATAGATTTATCGATTATATAAATCAATCATAGATTGGTCAACCTTTATTCCCTATAGGTACGGAAATCAGGAAAGGAAAACTGCTTATTACGAATAATCTGCCTGAATTTCCACCAATTTCATCGATACTAGTTAGATTCGCCGGCTGTGGTAAACTAGGCAAAGTGACTGTGATAACACCATAATATTGCTCTCATTCCTGGGGGTTCATCCGCTCTGGTAGATAGTGAATCAAAATCAGCAAAAGTACTCTTATCTAACCGGGACAACAATCGCTATATTCACCTCCACTTCGGATTTTACAACAATTTTCATTCTTTTTAGTTACTGACCCATATGCGCCTTTTCTGGGAACTCAGCAAACTCGCTTTCCAGCGTCAGCTGACCTATCGCGCGGCGACCTTGGCTGGTCTAGCAACCAATTTCTTTTTTGGCATGTTGCGCGCCTCAGTTTTGATCGCTTTGTACCATGGACAATCTGAGATAGCAGGCATGACCATCACCGATGCAATTACCTTTACTGGTTTGACTCAAGCTGCCATTGCCTTCTTAAGTCTTTTTTCATGGTATGAAGTAATGGATTCCGTTTATACCGGAGCAGTCAGCTCCGACATGTTGAAGCCCATGAACTACTTCAACTTCTGGTTGGCGCAGGATAGTGGACGGGCATTTGCCAGTTTCCTCTTGCGCGGATTATCGATCATGATCGCTTATGCTTTGTTGTTCGATATTACGGTTCCACAGTCAGCGGACCAGTGGTTGGCTTTCATCCTTGTCCTCTTGTTGAGCTGGCTGGTCAGTTTCTCATGGCGATTCCTGGTGAACTTGGCAGCATTTTGGACTCCCAACGCCCTCGGCATTGCCCGTCTGGCTTTTATTCTCTCCTGGTTTTTGTCTGGGTTTTTCATGCCTCTACGTTTCTTCCCAGTTTGGTTTGTACGATTATGCTACCTGACGCCATTCCCCTATACGATAAATGCAGTCGTCGAAGTTTATCTCGGGTTAGTCGATGGGCAGGCTCTCGCTGCAATAATCCTTGCCCAGATCGCCTGGATACTATTGCTGGTCCTCGCTGGGATGATCGCTTTGCGAGCAGGTGTTCGTCGCCTGGAGATTTTAGGTGGTTAAAATGAGCCATACATTCAATATCTACCGCCATCTAATCTCAGTCAATATACGCGGTCAGATGCAGTACCGGGTTTCATTCCTTTTCGATGTTTTAGCAACAGCTTTGATCACCGCGCTCAGCTTTGGCTCAATCGCCCTGATATTACAACGATTTAACAATATTGCTGGATGGACAGTATATGAATTGGCATTCCTGTTTGGAATGGCAGAGACTGCTTTCGGAACCATGGATATTATTTTTAGCGGTTTCGACCCACCATATTTTGGTCGAAGAGTTCGGCTGGGGACCTTCGATCAAATGCTTTTGAGACCCGTAAACCTGGTCGTCCAGGTCTTAGGATCGCAATTTATCCTACGCCGGTTTGGTCGCATCATTCAAGGTTCAATTATCCTGTTAATATCCCTGACTCACCTGGAGATCCAATGGACCGCGGTAAAAATCTTGATGCTTCCCGTGGTTTTTATCAGTCTGGTAATCTTCTTCGGGGGCTTGTTTATTATTGGCGCCACACTTTCATTTTGGACGGTTGAATCCCTGGAGGTGGTCAACATCTTTACTTATGGCGGAACGGAGTTGATGCAATACCCGATGGAAATCTATCCAAATTTAATTCGCACTTTCTTCACTTATATCCTGCCGGCAATCTTCCTTTTGTATTACCCTACATTGTATATACTTGACAAGCCAGATCCGCTGGGAATGCCACCTTTTTCCCCATTCCTGGCGCCCTTCGTTGCTGTCGCAGTGTTTATCGTGGCATTTGCGTTTTGGAATTACGGTCTGCGCTTCTACCAAAGCACAGGCTCTTGAACAAAGGGTGTAAAACCTGAATGCAAGATATCATCAGCGTAAAAGAATTAAACAAGCATTTCAAAATTTACAAACACCACCGCGGCATCATGGGGCCTTTACGCAATCTGGCGACACGTGAATCAACTTTGGTTAAGGCCGTGGATGGGATCAATTTCGTTATTCAACCCGGAGAATTGGTTGGATATCTCGGACCAAATGGGGCTGGCAAGTCTACGACACTGAAAATGCTAACTGGATTATTGGTACCCACCTCCGGCGAGATCAGAGTAAATAACCATATTCCATGGAAGAGTCGTACAGAATATGTTGCAGAGATTGGGGCAGTGTTTGGACAGCGCAGTACATTATGGTGGGATTTACCGGTCATCGAATCCCTGGATTTATTGCAGCACATTTATAAAATCCCGGAAGATCGTTTTCAACAAAATTTAGGTGAATTTCGAGAATTACTTGAGCTTGATCCATTTCTAAATACACCAGTGAGAGCTCTTTCACTTGGGCAGCGGATGAGAGCAGATATTTGCGCAGCCCTGCTGCACGATCCCAAACTACTTTTCCTTGATGAACCAACGATTGGCTTAGATGTTGTTGCCAAGGAACGCATCCGGCGTTTCATCGAGCACATCAACCAGGCCCGTGGCATAACAGTCTTACTTACCACCCACGATCTATCTGATGTCGAGAAATTGTGTAAACGGGTGATGATCATCGATCACGGGAAATTACTATACGATGGTAAACTTGATTTATTACGGGAACGATTTGGTGAAAAACGCCAATTAATTGTCGATTTTGTTGAAGAATATGAAATAATCTCGATTGAAGGCGCGGTTATCGCCGATCGGGAAGGTTCCAGGATCACATTTCACTTTTCAGGTCAAGATATCACAGCATCTGAGCTGATCAACAAGCTCTCTGCCCAATATCGCATCCGCGATCTGGAAGTACGAGAACCAGATATCGAGACAACCATCCGGCGAATATATGAAGAGCGATTATTAGAATAATCACCATGAGGGATTCCTCACACAAACGACGAGGCACAGAAACCAGCTCATTTGGAACTCCGGGTCGGATCAGCCATGATTCCGGTAAGTTCTACGCGAGCCGCCTATACGAGGATATTCCCGGTGATCAAGACGTAGATCAAATCGAAAATCCGATCCCAACTGAAAACCTGAATCGTTTTTACTGTAAATCCAGCGAGAAAATGGACGAACTGCCCGATGCGAGTGTTCATCTCATGATCACTTCACCCCCTTATAACGCATCCAAAGATTACGACCGGGATCTAAGTTTGCCAGAATATCTCACTATGTTGAGAACTGTGTGGCAGGAGACTTATCGCGTTCTTGTCCCAGGTGGCAGAGTCTGTATCAATGTGGCAAATCTCGGCCGAAAACCTTATATTCCTCTCCATACTTACATCATTGACTTGATGATGGATACCGGTTTTCTTATGCGCGGTGAAATTATCTGGGACAAGGGTTCAAGCGCCAGCCAATCCACAGCCTGGGGCAGCTGGCAATCTGCCTCCAATCCAGTCCTTCGTGACGTGCATGAATATATCCTCGTCTTCTCTAAGAACACTTTCAAGAGAAATCGAGAGCATAAAGACAACACAATCGCTAGAGATGAGTTCCTGGAATGGACTAAGAGTTTGTGGACTTTCCCCGCAGTATCCGCGAAGAAGGTCGGTCACCCGGCGCCATTCCCGGAGGAACTGCCCCACCGTCTAATCCAGCTCTACTCTTTTGTCGGGGATGTTGTCTTAGATCCCTTTGCCGGCAGCGGCACTACCTGTCTGGTAGCGGCGATGGATAAACGGCACTTTATTGGGTACGATATCAATGAAGAGTATTTAAGCTTAGCGAATGACCGCATTACGGCTTTCAGGAATAACCAAGAGTCCACAAACAACACCGAATCCCTCATAAAATAGTGATCATTTCCATCTTCGGCTGGTAATATTGCTGAACTATGTCTTGTGATCAGCAATAGTGTTCAGGGCTGCCTGAGCAGATACCCGTTGCTCGGGCTGCCACCCAGGTTCTGCCACCATGCGTTGTAAATGATCCATGACGGCTTTTTGTTGATCAGATTCCAGGAAGGCGAAAGCTTTCTCGATCAGCACAGGTTGTCTTGAAAGCAGCATATCCCATATATTCTCATGAGTCTCTTGCTGTCCATCCATGGCATGGATTATATCGTTTCAATTGTCGATTACAATAAGGAACAAGACCAGGATTACTGGCACAAGAAGGCGCTCTCATGCATATCATCCTCACCCATGAACAATCCGACTTCGATGCACTCGCTTCTCTTCTCGGGGCTCACCTGGCGGATGAAGCCACCATTCCAGTCTTACCGCGCAAATTGAACCGTAATGTACGAGCCTTCATCACGCTCTATGGGATGGAGCTGCCTTTTGTGGATCCTCGCGATCTACCTGATGAGCCAATCGATAAAGTTACCCTGGTAGATACCCAGTCTATGATCAGCGTCAAAGGCATGCAGACAGATGCCCAGATCCAGGTTATCGACCATCACCCAAACCGAGAAGAATTGCCTGCTTCCTGGAATATCACCACTGAGGAGACTGGAGCGACTGCTACAATTTTTACTGAAATCCTGCGAGAGCAAGATTACCACCTAAGCACAATTGAAGCGACTCTCCTTATATTGGGCATTTACGAGGATACTGGCTCATTAACCTATACTCGCACTACTGTGCGCGATTTGAATGCTGCTTCTTTTCTCCTGGAGCGCGGAGCAAGTCTAGAAATCGCGGCGGATTTCCTGAATCACCCTCTCTCAATTCAACAACAGGAACTCTACGATCGGCTGCGATCTACTGCCAGTTCTCACCATATCCACGGACATACAGTGATCCTGGCATGTGGCGATGCTCAAGAAATGGATGAGGAGCTCTCAACGGTCGCTCATAAGCTGCGTGATTTGCTGGATCCAGAAGCACTTTTTATGCTCATCACCACCCGGGGTGGTGTGCAGATGATCGCTCGTTCCACAAACAAAGATATTGATGTTGCCCATATCGCCGATCAATTCGGAGGTGGTGGTCATGAGCGGGCTGCGGCGGCATTGATCCGGGATCGCGATCTAGAAAGCGTTTGTCAAGAGCTGCTGGAAAGCTTGCCTGGCTATGTCAAACCAGCGATCACTGTAGCTCAAATCATGTCAAGCGGACCACAGCTGCTCTCACCCGAGACATCGGTCCAAGAAGCCGCGATCCGCATGCAGCGCTTCGGGTATGAAGGCTATCCGGTTGTCGAGCAAGACCCGCAAGGCCGACATCACATTCTGGGTTTGCTCACCCGTAGAGCCGTCGATCGGGCTATATCCCACAAGCTTAACCTTACTGCCGCCAATTTAATGAATGCAGGTCAAGTCCGTGTGAATCCAGATGACTCTATTGAAGATCTTCAGCGCTTGATGACCGATACCGGCTGGGGACAGATACCCGTGATCAATCCCGAAACCAGCCAGGTTATCGGCATTGTCACTCGTACTGATCTACTCAAGATCCTCACCCGTCAGCCGGATTTTCCTCATCCCCAGAACCTGGCTAATCGTCTAGAAATTGCCCTGCCGCCAGCTCGTTTAACTCTGCTGAAAGCCGTTGCTCAAATCGCCCATGACCAGCGAGCCGCCTTGTATATCGTTGGCGGTTTCGTACGCGACCTGCTGCTAGATCGGCCTAGCCTGGACTTCGACCTAGTCGTGGAAGGCGATGCCATCCAGCTGGCCCAAGCATTGGCAAAGAAATTTGGAGGCCGGGTCACCAGTCATTCTCGTTTTGGCACCTCCAAATGGCATATAGGTGATATACGGTCTGAATTGCTGGTTGAATTGGCAGCTGACACAGACAAATCAGCATCCGATAATGCCAAGCACGTTATCCATCCCCCAACAAGACCTGAAGACCTCCCCAATTCACTGGACTTGATCACTGCCCGCACCGAGTTTTACACTTATCCGACCGCTTTGCCCACCATCGAGCGGGGGAGCATCAAACTTGACCTGCATCGCAGAGATTTCACGATAAATACCCTAGCCTTACGTTTAGATGGTCATCATTATGGTCAGCTACACGATTATTGGGGTGGATTGAATGATCTTAACCATGGGCTTGTACGCGTGCTGCACTCTTTGTCTTTCGTAGATGATCCCACGCGTATGCTACGAGCGGTCAGATTTGAGCAGCGCTTTAAATTCCAAATTGAAGATCGGACTCTGGAATTGATCAACGGGGCTATCCCTCTTCTGGAGCGTGTCTCTGGTGATCGTATCCGGCACGAGCTCGATCGCATTTTAGAAGAGAATCTGGCGAGCAAGATGCTCGCCCGTTTGGATGACCTAAACCTCTTGAGGACCATCCAGCGAGATTTAATGTGGGATGAATGGATATCCAAAAAGATCCAGACTTTGGCAGGAATCGAGCCAGAATCCGAATGGCACATAGAATTAACTGGTGATAAATTACGCTCCCAGTTGGGCTACATTCTCTGGTTGATTCGTCTGCCCGCCATCCCCACCCGGAAAGTGATCAGACGCCTAAAATTGCCCAGAACCCTGGCGAATGAAATTCTTTCCGCTCAGGATTTATGGCATGATATTCCTTCCCTAAAGACCGCGAAACCGAGCAAGATCGTCGCCCGATTGGACGCAATCCAACCATTAGCAATCTATGCCAATTATCTCGCCACTAAAGATGATCAGGTGCGTAATTTCATTTGGGAATATGTATCAAACTGGCGTCAGGTAATTCCCCGAGCAGACGGGCATATTCTACGCCAGCTTGGATTACCCCCTGGTCCTGTCTATCGCCAGATACTGCGAACCTTGCGCGAAGCCTGGCTAGACGGTAAAATCGTTTCACCCGAGGAAGAAGAATCATTGCTTGAAAAGTTGCTTCCTAAGGAATAAGTGGATAAGCTAGGTTATCAGATCGGTCAATCCCTCCATTAATAACCCTATGGTCGCCATTCCTCTGGACCAACAAGTCATCATCCGGTATGCCTCCCACCAGGACCTTCCAGCATTGGAGTGGGAGGGCGAATTTACTCACTTCCGGCACGTTTTTACCGAAGCTTATCGGCTTAAGGAGCTCGGAGAGGTGATCATTTGGATTGCAGAGCTGCCTGAATACGGGTTAATTGGACAGCTTTTTATCCAGTTGTATGGTCCAAATCATTTGCAAGCCAATGGAAGCCGGTATGCATATATATATGGTTTTAGAGTTCGGCCTGTCTATCGCGGGAGTGGGATCGGAAGCCAGCTGCTGCAAAAAGCTGAGCTTGATTTGGTGAGCCGCGGTTTTGAGCGGATAGCCCTGAATGTCGCCCGTGATAACAACTCTGCCAGGCGTCTCTATGAACGCTTAGGATACCGGGTTATCGCCCCAGAACCGGGTATTTGGTCTTACCTGGATGATCAAGGTCATCGCCGGTTTATGAATGAACCTGCCTGGCGTATGGAAAAACAGTTTTGACCTTGCGTCTCTACTATTTCCATGCTAAAATGAGCTTCCCATGGGGTGGTGGCAAGAGAGGTTTCGTCGAAAAGTGGGCATTTCCCACTTTTCTTTGTGTATAGAGACCTGTATGCCGGACCCTTCGATTAGTATCAATTGAGTTGGAGAAATAGCAAGAATGAAGAATGAATTTGCATTAGCGTTCAACGAAGTCCTGGAAGAGAAGCAATTGCCCAAGGAGGTGATCCTGGAAGCTTTAGAAGCTGCCATGGTTTCAGCTTACCGCCGGGCAGTTAATGCTTCCAACGCCCAACATGTTGAAGCTAGCATCGATCCGGAAACGGGCAAGGTAATAATTTTCGCAGAGAAAGAAGTTGTCGAAGATGTTGAGGATCAGAGAACTGAGGTTGCCTTAGGGGAGGCGCAGCGGGTTGAACCTGAAGCCGAAGTTGGCAGCATGGTAATTGTCGAAACCACACCCGATAATTTTGGGCGTGTTGCTGCTCAAACTGCGCGCCAGGTTATCCAACAGCGCATTCGTGAGGCTGAAAGAGAAGCTCAACTGGAGTATTTTAATCACCAGTTAGGCGAAATCGTTAGTGGTGTTGTCCAGGCTATCAGCTCACAAGCAGTAACCTTGGGCCTTGATAAGAAAGCAGAAGGCATCATGCCTCGCAATCATCAAATTCCAGGGGAACGCTTTCGCCTCCACGACCGTGTGCGTACTTTACTGGCAGAAGTAAAGGCTACTCCACGCGGACCCCAATTGATACTTTCCCGAGCACACCGCAATTTCCTACGCCGCTTGTTGGAAAACGAAGTCCCGGAGATCTATCAGGGTTTGGTTGAAATCCGTTCAATCGCCCGCGAACCTGGTCACCGATCGAAAGTTGCTGTCTCAGCACTACAAGCTGGTGTTGATCCGGTTGGTGCTTGTGTCGGTATGCGAGGGGTACGAATTCAAGCCATCGTTCGTGAATTAAATGATGAGAAAATCGACGTAATTGAATGGAATCAAGACCCTTCTGGATACATCGCCAAAGCCCTCAGCCCCGCCCGAGTAACTGGTGTATACCTCGACGAACATACACGCGGGACCAAGACTGCGACCGTCGTCGTACCTGAAGATCAGTTGAGCCTTGCTATCGGGCGTGATGGTCAAAATGCACGCTTGGCAGCCAAATTGACTGCCTGGCGGATTGACATAAAGAGCTTGCCGGAAGCCACTGGTGATGCGTTAAACAAGATTCAATCCGATCCTGAATTCGCCGCTATGGCTGAGGCCGAAACCAATACTGTCAGCCAGATTGAAGCCATTCTGGTCAAGAAGGATGAAGGAAGACCAGTCACACCCGAAGAGTACTCGATTCTCGGCCAGTTTGTGGATCGCGTCGAACATGGCATTATTGGTATGCACCAGGCTGAAAGATCGGCTGAATTAGAACGCATCGCTCAAGCCAAGGAAAATATACCTGCCACCGCCTTCAAAATGCCTCTCGAGGAGTTGAATTTTACTGAACGAATTACAAATTTACTGGTTGAAGCCGGCAATGAGACTGTTGGCGATTTAATCGTTCAAATGGAATTGGATTCTGATGCCATTCTGGGTTTGAATGGAATCGGACCTAAAACCATGGAGAATATTGAAAACACTTTAGCCGAAGTGACCTTCCCTGAGCCTGAAATCGTAGAGGAAGATGTGGAAGCCGAGGAGGCAGAACGGGTCGAAGGAGAACCCGAAGCTGAGGAACAGGTAATTGAGGCGGAAGCGGTTGTCAAGGATGAGCAAGTGGAGGCTGCGATAACCACAGAAGAACCTCAGGTCGCCAAACCTGAAGCTGTTGAGCCTGTTATTGAGACAGCTCCGGTTGAAGAGATTGAAAAAGTCATTCAAGAAGAGGTAGTTGCAGAAACCGAACCTGAGGAAGAGGCAGATACATCTTTCGAGGAAATTTTTACCCTTGAGCCAGATGCATTCGAAATTGATGTGGCGAAAGCCGAGTTTGAAGATGAAGATCAGGACGAGATTGAAACTCGCAAGAAGAAGAAAGAGAAGAAGAAGAAATTCGTTGAAATGGAATACGACCCAGATCAAGATGTCGTCATCGTAAAACGTAAAAGAAAACGGGACGAAGAAGACTGGGAAGAAGATTTGGATTATTGATCCGCAAACCAGAGAGAAGTTTACGTGCCGAAAAAGCCGAGAAAAGGTAGACACGTACCTCAACGGACTTGCGTTGGTTGTCGGGAGGTGCATTCCAAACGATCGTTGGTCCGTGTGGTCCGCGGTCCAGAAGGAATTTTCATCGACCCAACCGGGAAAATGGCTGGACGCGGTGCATATCTTCACAACCGGCTAGAATGTTGGGAAAAAGGTCTGCACGGTGCCATAGCGAAGGCATTGAAAACCAATTTGACGGCTGATGACAGGGAACGATTAACAAATTTTATGGCGACATTGTCAAAAGAAACATCTGCTCAATAGATAGAATGTGATGAGCAATTGTAGGGGATTTCTTGGCAAGAACCATTTTGGCTGGCGAGTGGAGCATACTGAGATGAGCGCCTGACTCGGTCCACAAAACTCGCTTCAAGTGGCCGCGAGCAATTTATGGCAGGAGGTGCCAAATGGGCGAGAACGGACAGAACAAATCAATCGAATTACCCCCTACGCTTTCTGTAAGGGAACTGGCTGACACGATACAAGCCAGCCCAATTGAGATCATTAAAACTCTGATGGCCAATGGGGTTATGGCCAATATAAACCAGCAAATTGATTTCGATACTGCGGCAATTGTTGCCGCCGAAATGGGCTTTGATGTAACCCTGGAAACCCAGGAAGCTGCTGGAGAAGATGAGCTCGGTGAGATCCCTCTTTGGCGAAGGGTGATTGCTGATGAGAACCCAGATGATCTGGTATACCGCCCACCCATCGTAACCATGTTAGGACATGTCGACCACGGAAAGACAACCTTGTTGGATGCTATTCGCCATACCAATGTCGTTGAAGATGAAGCTGGTGGGATTACTCAACACATCGGAGCCTACCAGGTTGAGCACAACAATCGATCGATCACCTTCCTGGACACACCCGGCCATGCCGCGTTCACGGCTATGCGCGCGCGTGGAGCCCAGGGAGCCGATATTGTCGTACTGGTGGTCGCTGCAGATGACGGTGTAATGCCTCAAACCAGGGAAGCGATTGCACACGCCAAAGCTGCGCAAGTTCCCTTGATTGTCGCTCTGAATAAGATTGATAAACCAAACGCCGATCCAGAGCGTGTGAATCAACAGCTGGCCGAAATCGGTCTTGTCCCTGACGAATGGGATGGTGACACGATCGTAGTACCCATCTCTGCCAAACGCCAAGAGGGTTTGGAGGATCTTCTCGAAGCCATATTACTGATTGCCGATAATTCCGATATCCGGGCTAATCCAAATGGACGAGTCATTGGAACGGTGATTGAAGCTAAGAAAGACCGCTCGAGAGGAGTTCTGGCTACTCTATTGATCCAGAATGGAACTCTAAATGTGGGAAATATTATCGTTGTAGGTACAGCCCACGGTCGCTTACGAGCCATGTTTGACCACTTGGGCCACCAAGTAGAAGTAGCAGAGCCTTCCGCTCCAATCGCAGTAATGGGTCTCAACGATGTCCCGGTTGCCGGTGATTTATTCCAGGTGGTTGAATCTGATAAACAGGCACGAGCGATCACCAGAGAACGGAAAAACATCCTGAGATCAGATGCTGAGAAACCGAGAAACGCAGTTACCTTAGAGCAGTTATTCGACAAGTTCAAAGCTGGAGAAGTGCGTGAGCTGCGATTAATCATAAAAGCCGACGTGCAAGGTTCTCTTGAACCGATTAAATCCTCTTTAGCCGATCTTGGCAGTGGGGATATCTCCATAAATGTATTGCACGCAGAGACTGGCAATATCGGCAAGAACGATGTCATGCTGGCTGCAGCTTCGAAAGCGATTGTAGTAGGCTTTAATGTTGAAGCTGATTCAGCTGCCGAAAGTCTTGCTGACACTGAAGGGATCTCAATCCGTATCTACAATATCATTTATCGACTAATTGAGGATATTGAGATGGCATTGAAAGGAATGCTCGAACCTGAAACGAAAGAATCGGTCATTGGGCATGCTGAAGTCCGGGCGATATTCAAAATATCCAGGATCGGTAATGTGGCAGGATGTTATGTTCAGGATGGCGAACTACTGCGTAACGCACGCGCACGGGTCATGCGAGGTGAAGAAGCTCAATTTGATGGTGAAGTTGCTTCTCTAAAACACATCCAGGATGATGTAACAGAGGTCCGCACCGGTTTCGAATGTGGAATAACATTGAAGGGTTTTAATGATTTCGAAACGGGCGACATCATTGAGTGTTACATTGTTGAAGAAGTCCCCATATAACAAACGGGAAAATCTCAGTGGTATCCAGGAACCGCGCTCAACGAATCGCTGATCGAATCCATGAAGAAATTTCGGAGATGTTGATTTTCGATATTAAAGACCCACGCTTATCCGGAGTGTCCGTCACCGATGTCACGGTTGACCGCGAACTGGCTTACGCAGACATCTATGTTTCTTCCATTCAAGGCTCAGAATCAGCAGAAAACATTCTCACAGGGTTCCAACGCGCAAGTGGATTTCTACGGAGTGAACTAGCTAGACGCATTGATTTAAGGACTTTCCCACAGCTGCGTTTCCGTTGGGATCCAACACCAGAAAACACCGAGAAGATCGAAAAATTGTTGGATTCACTAAGCCAACAGGGTCAGCCAACTTCAGAAGACGATCTTCCCGGAAATGAGTAATACTTAACACATGGATGAAACGCTCCTGAAAGGTGCTTTTCAGGAAATTCGCTCGGCGCAGCGTATCCTGGTCATCTCACACATTCGCCCCGATGGTGATGCAGTCGGTTCATTGATTGGTTTAGGACTTTCCCTTCAAGACCTCAACAAAGAGGTCCAAATGGTATTACCCGATGGGATACCAGCGATATTTCGCCATTTACCTGGCAGCGATCAGATACAGAAGCAAGCCACAGGTAATTTTGATCTGACCCTGGTCGTCGATTGTTCCGATCTAACTAGGACCGGAGAGGTATTAATTGGTAAACCGGTTCCGGATATGAACCTGGACCACCATCCGACAAATACAAAATTTGCAAGGTATAATCTTGTCGACAAGACAGCAGTGGCAACAGCGGAAATGCTGGCAGAGTATTTACCACAATTCGGTTTTCCCATCTCAAGTCAGGTTGCAGAAGCGCTATTATTTGGTATGATCACTGATACACTCGGCTTCCGAACAAATAATATGACGCCTAAAGCCATGAAGATTGCTGCAAAGCTGATGGAAGCTGGCGGTGACTTGCCTGGTCTTTATCAAAAGGGGTTACTGAATCGAAGTTTTGAAGCTGCTCGCTATTGGGGGGCAGGCTTATCAAATCTCGAGCGAGATGGCAGAATTATTTGGACATCCCTCTTCCTCGAAGACCGGCGTTCAGTAGGTTATCCAGGAAGAGATGATGCGGACTTGATCAACTTTCTTTCTACCATCGACGAGACCGATGTCGTGATCATTTTCGTCGAACAAGGGGACGGGCTTGTAAAAGTAAGCTGGCGTTCTCAACCCGCATACGATGTCTCTCAAATTGCCTTGTTCTTCGATGGCGGTGGACATTCAGCGGCAGCAGGAGCAAGTATCAAAGGAGACCTGAAGAGTATTCAGGCTAATGTGATCGCCACGACTAAAACTATGTTAGGGTTTATGTAAGGCTCGACTTAGATTTTGGTCGCTGTGCAATCGAATTTATTTACTTGGGAAGAGGATATGGACAACGAACAAATTAAAAATGTTGTCTCCGGCGTGATAGTCGTCGATAAACCTATTGGACTGACCTCTCACGACGTGGTACAAATCATCCGCAGGGGAACAGGAATTCGAAGAGCTGGTCATACGGGGACACTCGATCCGCGTGCCTCAGGTGTTCTTGTCGTATTGATTGGACCTGCAGTTCGACTGAGTGAGTATGTATCTGCCTCCGATAAGCGTTACCAAGCGACAATCCGGCTTGGCAGCACCACGGATACATACGATTCAGAAGGTATGGTAACAAGCGAAACACCGGCAAACCATATCACAGAAGAGCGATTCGACGAGATTCTGCAAACCTATGTCGGTGAAATCGAACAGGTTCCACCTCCATATTCTGCAGTCAAGGTCAAAGGGCGGAAAGCCTACCAGATGGCGCGCAAAGGCGAAGAGGTCAAGCTCGAACCGCGAAAAATCCAGGTTTTCAGTCTGGATATTCTCGAATGGGATCCGCCTGAAGTTGTAATCGATGCCTATTGTTCTTCCGGAACCTATGTTCGATCTTTGGCGAATGACCTTGGAGAGTCCCTCGGAACCGGCGCTTACCTGATCGGTCTGCGGCGGACAAAGAGCGGTAGGTTTACATTACGCGAGGCAGTCCCTTTGAGGAGCCTGAAAGAAGCCTTTGAGGCAGGAGACTGGTACAAATTTTTAATCCCGGCTGCTGATGCACTCGGTGATTGGCCAATGGTTGAGCTGGATGGTGACCAGGTTGATTTAGTCCGGCACGGTCACCGCATCCCTGCCGAACCTGATTCCGAAGGTTGGTCACGCGGAATCAGCGAGCAGGGTGATCTTGTCGCTCTGTTGGAATTTAATCCAGATTCTGGCGAATGGCAGCCCCGCAAAGTCTTCTTCCAAACTTAGCCAAGTAAAAGTACTTATTGAAGATTTTCGTATGCGCCATTTCTGGTCTTTAGAGGACGTTCACCTCCAAGACACCTGGCTGACTATCGGTACATTTGATGGTGTCCACCGAGGTCATCAAGAAATTGTACGCAAATTAGTGACAGATGCTCACGCAGTTGGCGCTCAAGCAGTCGTTCTCACCTTCTATCCCCATCCAGCCTTAGTCCTCGGTAAACGACAAGATCCGTCTTACTTAACCACTCCAGAAGAAAGGGCTGCCCTGCTGAGCAACTTTGGGGCAGATGTGGTGATCACCTTCCCATTTACTCCCCAAATTTCTACCACAACGGCTCACGATTTTGTGTCCCTATTAAAATCTCATATCGGAATGCACCATCTTATGGTTGGTCCAGATTTCGCCTTGGGACGTGATCGGGGTGGCAATATCCATACATTAAAAGAACTTGGCGAAGAGTTTGATTATTCCTTGTCCACAATTTCACCGGTCGAGATCGATGGAAAAGTAGTGTCGTCCAGTCGGATTCGAGCAGCACTCACAGATGGTGATCTAGACCAGGTCAACCTTCTATTAGGTCGTTCATACTTCATCAATGGGCAAGTAGTGCCGGGCGATGGACGTGGGCATACGATCGGGATCCCCACCGCTAATTTATCGATATGGTTAGAACGTGCTTTACCGAAATCTGGTGTGTACGCCTCCAAGGCAAAGGTCAATGGACATACCCATAGGTCAGTGACCAATGTCGGTATTCGGCCTACCTTCAATCCCCAACATAAACACCTGCAAGTTGAAACACACCTGCTTAATTTTGATGGGCAAATTTACGGTCAGGAAATTCAGTTAGAGTTCATCAGCCGTCTGCGGGATGAACAACGCTTTCCAGACGTTGATGCGTTGGTCAACCAAATTACGCAAGACATCTCTGATGCCAAGCGAATCTTATCCGCCAAGGACGGATAGTTATTGACTCAATTTATTAGTAGAAGGTTTTCATGCATAATGGAGGTTGGCAGCGATGAGACAGTATCTTGACATGCTGCAGTATATTCTTGACGAGGGACAGGCAAAAGGCGATCGAACTGGTACCGGTGCACTATCTGTCTTCGGCTACCAAACCCGGTACAATTTACAAGAGGGTTTTCCGGTTCTAACTACCAAGAAATTACACCTAAAATCCATCATTTATGAGCTGCTTTGGATGCTCAATGGTGAGAGCAATATTGCCGATTTGAAGGATCACGGTGTCCGTATTTGGAATGAATGGGCAGATGAAGATGGCGAGCTGGGTCCAGTATATGGTGTTCAATGGCGTTCATGGAAGACCGCTGACGGTCACACTATCGATCAAATCTCCCAAATTATCGAGGCGATAAAAAGTAACCCAAACTCACGCAGGTTGATCGTCAGCGCCTGGAATGTGGGAGATATAAAGGCTATGGCTCTCCCCCCTTGCCACCTGCTTTTCCAATTCTACGTAATTGATGGCAAACTATCCTGTCAGCTCTACCAGAGGTCAGCGGATGTTTTTCTCGGGGTTCCATTCAACATCGCCTCCTATTCTCTCCTGACGATCATGGTCGCTCAAGTCTGCAACCTTGATGTTGGAGAATTCGTGCATACCTTTGGTGATCTTCATCTCTACAATAACCATCTCGGACAAGCCCAACTCCAGCTCACTCGCCAGCCTTATCCCCTGCCCACGATGGAGATCAACCCAAAGGTCAACTCAATTTTCGATTTTAAATATGATGATTTTGAACTTGTTAATTACCAATCTCACCCACATATTAAAGCTGAGGTATCTGTATGATCATCTCATTAATCGTAGCCATGGATGAGAAACGAGGCATCGGAGTAGAGGGCAGCCTTCCCTGGCATCTTCCAGCCGATCTTAAGCGATTCAGATCACTCACCATGGGTCATCACCTGATCATGGGTCGTAAGACATTCGAATCAATCGGTCGCCCCTTACCTGGCAGAACAACGATCATCGTCACCCGCAACCCAACTTTCCAACCAGAAGGTTGTTTAGTAGCCCACTCATTTGATACCGCTGTTGAATTTGCACGTTTAGATCTGGAAGATGAAGTTTTTGTGATTGGTGGTGCAAGGATATTTGTTCAGGCGATCGAAATGGCCGACCGTATATATCTGACCCAGGTGCACACCAGCTTGCCGGCGGACGTTTACTTTCCAGAATATGCGGCTGAAGATTGGCTGGAAACGGATTTAGAATACCATCCAGCTGACGAAAATAATCATTATCCCTTTACCTTTAAAATCTTGCAAAGGAGGAAATAAGGATTTTTCCTCAATTAGCCAGGTGTTCACTTTTCAACTGGAAAGGGTTCACATTTCAAGTTTAAATAGTTCACTTTTGAAGTTTAAATAACAAAACAAATAAATTCACTTGACAAAATTCTCCTTTCGCATATAATCCAACCTAACTTAATAAACAAAGACTTTGAAGAGGACT
>DAOVCZ010000227.1 GCA_030669775.1 Chloroflexota bacterium
CCAGGGACAGGGCTTTTCTCAGAGTGACAAACTGCTTTTAGGACAAGCCCCTTTGAAAATTTTCCACTTACTATGCACAATCAAACGCATGTCCAGTTTGATTTTTTCAACCTTGTCCGATTAGTCATTTCATTTAGCACTATAAATCAGGGCCAGTAATAATCTTGCCAATCACTTACCTCATTAATTGCGTACCTGAATTAATTCGATCCTAAGTTGCAATCCCGGAGATTATAAACATGGGAGAAAATGGAGAAACCACAACCAAGCAGGAAGAAACAGCTGCACCGATGACCCCATACATCGATTTACCGACAAGGTTTGATCGCTGGGAGCCAATCGCCGAAGTAATTGTCACTATCGTACTGGCTTTTGCCACGCTGGCGACAGCCTGGAGCGGCTACCAGGCTACCAGGTGGGGAGGTGTGCAATCCACTGCTTACAGCCAGGCAGGAGCTTTGAGGGTTGAATCAACCCGCGCCTCCACTCAAGCTGGACAGCTGGGCCAAGTTGATATTGGATTGTTTATCAATTGGATTAATGCATTCGCGGCTGAAGACCAGCAATTAGCGGATTTCTACCAGGATCGCTTCCGGGATGAATTCAAACCCGCTTTTGAGGCTTGGCTGGCAACGGATCCAGTCAATAACCCTGATGCGCCCTCAACACCATTTTCCATGCCAGAATACCAATTAAGCCTGGCTGAAAAAGCTAACCAGCTGGAGGCGGAAGCAGAAGAAACCTTTGTCAAGGGTACGGAAGCCAACCAAACCAGTGATAAATACATACTCACCACGGTGATCCTTGCTTCGGTACTGTTCCTGGGCGGTATTGCTACGCGTTTCAAAGCCATGTCAGCTCGTTGGGTGATCATCCTTTTCAGCCTGGCAATCCTGACGTATGGTCTCGTCAATCTGCTCAGTTACCCGATAGAATAACGAGAACAGAATTTCAAGGGGATCATCAATTCACTGGAGATTCTTCACTCCTCCTTCGTCTTCGCTCAGGATGTAGCTGCGCTCCGTTCCAGAATGACATATGAAAGAACGATGTTCAACAAACCACTAGAGGATATAAATGGAAATAGAAGAACCTCCCATTTCTGAGAGGCTCTTCACGATGCAATCTGAGGGACGGTTCCCAACCCAAGCACGATGTGTAGGTCAATGAGGCTGTGTTGATCGCAATTGGATTACGGTTGATGCAATTTGTCGATGAATACGATCCAACTGCAGCTGCGATGTTGATGTCGATGTTGTGTCAGTGTCTGGAAGGATGAAGCGGTAATGTCGGGGTTGGTACCTCCGTATCCTCAGGAATTGCCTAGGGAGAGGTTGAAGTCTCTGTTGCCTCGGGGGCTGTGGGCGCAGCGGTAGGTGAAAGCGCCGCGGCTTCTTCCGCAGTTTCCGGTGCTCCACCGAGAACCCACCTTTCAAAGATCTCGATCAGCTCTGGTTTAAGTGCCCGAGTGGGCGGCATCGGGCCACCCGCTTCAATCTCCTGGCGATGGAGCATTAAGATATTATTTGAATTAAGATCTCCTGGGATCACATTGGGAGCGTGATCGCCGGTTTCCATGGTTTCTTGGAATGAGCGCATTAAGTAATTATTATTTTTCTTGCCCTGGCGATGACAGGAAACACAATAGCGTTTCACAATCGGTTCAATATGCACCTCAAAGGAGGGGACCTCATCTGGTCCCAGTGCTGGAATCGCCCCAGCCTGGGCAGCTTCTTCTGGAATTTCCACCCGGTCATCCCAGGTATAACGCATAAATGTGACCATGGCATCAATTTCACCCCGTGACAGCTCCCCACCATACCCTAAGCCAAAGGGCGGCATGCCTAGGTCGGGTTGGCCATAATCAATGATGGCGTAAAAGGTATCATCAGAACGGGTGTACATTTCATCCTGGCTGCTGATCGACTTGACAATCACCCCCTCCAGACCTTCCACACCGATAATCTCACCCCCCTCACCTTCGGCGCCATGGCACTCAACACAATGGATTGAGTATACATCCTGCCCGAGGACGATTTTATCGGTAATGGTTGTCGCCAGGGCAGTTTCCTCTTGTGGTGGGGTCGTAACTGCTGCCAGAATGGTTAATCCCACTATGCCTACCACAACCACGCTCATGATTACCGTGGCGACCTTGCGCTTCTTCCAGTAGCGAAATGGGCTGCGATCGTAAAATGGGAGCAGGAGCAATGCCAGGACAGCGATGGTTGGAATGATGACAGTACCAACCCACTCGATCTGACCTGGAAAATATTTCAGCATCTCGAAGAGAAATAAGAAATACCATTCTGGGCGAGGAATATACGAGCTGTCGCTCGGATCAGCTGGCGGTTCCGCTGCGACACCCACAAAAATCGCCAACCCAAGTAACAGCAAAAAGATAGCAAAAGAGACCACCAGGTCTTTGTAAATAATATCCGGATAGAACTTAACCCCCTTCTCCTTTTCTTGCTTATATTCTTCCAGATAGGCTTTCTTTTGTTCTTCGTTCAAGCTGCCGCTCCTGAGAACTATCCCTCTTCTTCTTTGGGCACACTCGAGATACCTAAGCGAATTATCAGGTACATGTGGACACTGATCAGGCCAATGATCACTGCTGGCAGGAACCAAATGTGAACAGAGAAGAATCTCGCCAGGGTAACCGCGCTGAGATCATTACCTCCACGAAGTACCCGCAGGATAAAATCTCCAATCACTGGTACTGTGCCTGCAATAGCAGTACCAACCGTCGTCGCCCAATAAGCTCGTTGATTCCATGGCAGGAGATAGCCGGTGAAACCCATCCCAAGAGTTGCCAGCAGCAAAATCACGCCAGTCAACCAGGTGATCTCCCGGGGAAATTTATAGGTGCCCATGAAGAATGTGCGCAGCATGTGGATGAAAACAAAGATCACCATCAGGGTGGCGCCCCAATGATGAATTCCCCGCATCAACCAACCGAAGGCCACCCCGGTCATAATGTATTGGATACTGTCGTATGCTTTACCCGGGTCTGGCACGTAATAAACCGATAAGAAAACACCAGTAACCCCTTGCATGATGAATAAAAACAAGCTGGCACTACCCAGGGTAAACCACCAATTCACTTTGGGAACCTTGCGATCAAACACCAAATTGTAAATTGAGGTAAGCCCCAAGCGTTCATCCAACCAACTCACAACTCTTGCTGCCATTTTCATACTTCCATATGCTTGATGGACAAAACCCCTTCCTCCACTTTCGTCTCGAATTCATAAAGTGGTTCCGGGGGTGGACCGGCGACTACCTCGCCTTCCTTATTAAAACGACCATCATGACAGGGGCAGAAGTATATATTTGTCTCTTCTGTCCAGGTTACCCTGCAGCTCAGATGCGTGCATATATTGGAGTAAACTTTGACCTCTGATTCCCCCTCCCCATAGCGCCATACATAGGCACCATAACTGTTGACAGTCTTTTCCCAACCGTTAATCTTCGTGCGGGTATATGAAAATGATGTTGGGTCATCTAGAGGATAAGCGTCCAATGGGCCGAGAGGTATCCAGGCTTCTTTTTCTTGGACTTTTACAGCAGGTGAAAGCAGGTAAGCGATTGCTGGGATACCGATAATTAGACCTATCACTGAACCAA
>DAOVCZ010000206.1 GCA_030669775.1 Chloroflexota bacterium
AAATACGCCCAAGGAAGGTCCATGGGCGTAAACAGTCGAAATACCAGCTAGATAATTTAGATCAATATCATGAAGATGCGATGTTTTAGTAAAGACTCTGCCGCATTGAATCCAGCTGCCCACTTACGGAACCATCCAATACCTTATCGCCGACGCGGATGATCAATCCTCCGAGAATTGTTGGATCAACCCGGAAGGTAACTGTTGCCTGGTCTCCTATCTTAAAGAGAACATCCTGCTTTACCGCTTCTTTCTCCTCTGCTGTGAGCGGTAGGGCACTGGTAACCTCGGCTGAGGCACCCCCTACCTGCTCACCTTCCAAGACAACTACCTGCCCGGATTTTACGCCAGAAAAGAATTCATCAATCAATGCGTGTTGGCGCTGTTCATCCAGCGAAGCGTTTATTAACTTCTGTGCAGCCGCGATCGCCAAGGCACCAACCTGACCGCGCAGTTCGCCAAGGATGCGCTCACGTTCGCTTTCAACTTCTGCCAACGCTTCTTCACGTTTCTTAGCTGCATCAGCCTCAGCTTCCACTACGATCTCCTTACCCTGTACCTCGGCTCGTTCATTTGCCTCGCGAAGGATTTGGCTCGCTTTGGTTTGGGCTTCAGAGATCACTTGTTGTGCTTCTTCCTCGGCGTTTTGTCTGGCCTCCGTAGCAATGCGGGCGTCTTCCAATCCTTCTGTGATGGCTATCCTTCGCCTCTCCAATAGTCCCAGGATAGGTTTGTAAACCCAGGCACGAAGAACCACAAAGAGAATCGCAAAATTGAATATTTGAACAAACAAATAACCTAGATTAAGTCCTAATCCTTCCACTGGGATGTTCCTTTCATGATTGTGTATTCAGTCAAAATATTCCTTTTTGGGTGATTTATACAGAGACTTAAACCTCGCCCGAATGCACCTCAGCTTTATCCAACGAACAGGATCAGGAGAGCAACCACCAGACAATAAATTGCCACTGCTTCTGCAAAGGCAATTCCCAAGATCATGTTGGTCTGCACATCTCCAGTGGCGTCTGGGTTTCGGGCAATACCTTGCACAGCACCATTGACCAACAATCCAATGCCCAAACCTGCACCGATTGTGCCGATCATGGCCATACCGGCTCCGATTAGTCTTGCGGCTTCGACTTCCATGTTATCTTGTTTACCTCCATGTTTATTACTTCTAGATTTGCATTCAACCGGGAATCAAATGCCCGGAAATGAACCATCATGAGTGTGCTTCTTCACCGGATTCCTCTTCGTGATGCCCACCGTGACCTTGCGTGGCCTGCGCCATGAATACCATCGTCAGCATTCCAAATACCAAAGCCTGGATAAAACCAACAAAGAGCTCCAATCCCAAGAAGATAGTTTGGACAAAGACCGGGATCAAGAAGCCGATGACAAATAAGATCACTGATCCGGCGAAGATATTGCCAAACAAACGGAAAGAGAACGATAATATCTTTGACAATTCAGAGATCACTTCTAATAAACCAACACCGAAATCGATTAACCCAAACACTGGGCGTTTGAAGATACCGCCCACATTGATGAATTTCGTGAAGTAGGTTGCCCCTAAAGCTCGGGCACCAAACACTTGTGTCAAAGTAACCGAAATCAAAGCTAAAGCGACCGTGAAATTTAGATCGGTCGAAGCGACTCTTACGAATGGCACAAGGGTAAATCCACCTTCATGAGCCTCAGCTGCAGCTTCAGATTCATGTCTTACGACTGTATACACTCCTGGTACGACTTCTTCGATCGGATTGCCATGTTCAGTGTGTTCTAACCTTCCGATACTATCCACACCCGGGATCAATTCCATCCAGTTGACGATCAAAACAAGCAGAGTGATGGTGGCGAAGAAGGGAAAAATGCTTTTGGACCATTTTCCGGCGGTCGATTCGGTGAGATTATTAATCACTTCAAGCACCGCTTCTATCGCTCCCGGCAACCCTTTCGGGATCAGGCTTCCGCTCTTCACAGCCCTGTAGACCACAATTGCGATTAGGATCAGGATTATATCTGCGATAAATGTTGCTACCAATGTATTAGTGAGATAAAAATCCCCAAATAGAGGTTGTTCAGAAACATGTTCCGCCGGTAACTGGATATGCGGCAAGACAGGGGCATAAATATAATAGACAGCAATGAAATTCAGAATAACTAATACCAGGATGATCCAACGATTTACGCCATAGCGCCATTTCTTAGGGGGTTTTTCCACGATCTATACCCTCCTCATCTTCCTGTGAATTTTGTCCGGATGGCTTAGCGAAACGGGAGGTGACCGATCTCACCACCCAAACCATGACAACTAAAGTTACAGGCACACTTGCAACCATGAGTATGACAGTGAAAAGCGCATCGCTATCAAATCGACTGTCTAACCAACGCCCGGCGAAAAATGCTGCCAGGATGATTATTACGGTCAGGCAACCTACTTGACCGGTTACTCCTGCCAGTGTCAGGTTGAGCGAGTGCAGAGCCGTTTTTTTATCGGGTTGATCACCTGTCTGGCTCATGGCGCGCCGATTCTATCACATGGGGATAACACCCGTCAATGTGCACAAAAGGACAAATAAAGGTTACTTTGTCAGAACTTCCATTTTTCACTGTCATAACGAGATTCTCAGGTCGATTTAACTAAAACAAGGCTGATGCTGCTCTCGTAGACCACTCTGCCCAGGGTCCAAATAAGGTGCCCAAAAGGATAATGCCAAGAACCAGGATTGTCAGGGCCAGTGTGTAGGGACGAGTCATGGGTACCGGCTTGTCCTCATCCTCTGAACGGAATAAATAGACAACCTTCAACACTACCAGGTAGTAGTAAAGACCCACGATAGTATTCAGCACTCCGATAATCGCCAACCAAACTAAACCAGCTTTTACTGCTGCAGCGAATACGAAGAATTTTGCCATAAATCCACCAAGGGGAGGCATACCTGCCAAAGAGAGGAAAATCACCAGCATAATGATCGCCAGGGTTGGAGAACGCCGGCTCAGGGCTGCGTAATCCGCGATCTGATCTGAACCGGATATGCGCCAGAAAGCTGCTACGATACCAAATGCGGCCAGGTTCGTGATCACATATACCACCATGTAGAAAACAACCGAAGCAATGCCCAATTCAGACAGCGCGGCGACTCCGATCAATGCATACCCTGCATTGGCGATCGAGGAATATGCCAACAAGCGTTTAATATTCTTCTGGGGAATTGCCATGGCGTTGCCCAGAGTCATCGAGAACACTGACAATGCGGCAACGAGGATCACCCAATAGGGGATCACCACTGGATCGGCGTAAACGGTCAACAAAATTCTCATCAGGACGGCGAAACCAGCTGCCTTTGATGCCGTTGAAAGAAAGCCGGCCACAGGAGTGGGAGCTCCTTCATAAACATCTGGTGCCCAGAAGTGGAAGGGAACGACAGAAATCTTGAATCCAAATCCCACCATAACCAAGATCAAGGTGCCCATGGCCAGGGTCAGCGACACATCACCTGTTTTGACCATCTCGGTGATCTCGTAGATATCGGTAGTGCCCGTAAAACCGTAAATAAGGCTGAAACCATAAAGCATAACCGCGGAGGTCATCGCGCCAAAGAGAAAATATTTGAACCCTGATTCTGTTGACTTATTATCTAGCGTATAAAACCCAGCCAGGATATAAAGTGGGATGGATGTCGTCTCGATGGCTAAAAACAGCATGATCAAATCAGCGGAAGAGGCCATCAAAATCATTCCGATTGTAGAGACGAGCAATAGCAAGTAGAATTCCCCTCTTTGACCGAGTGACTTCATCTCCATGGCAAAAAGACTGGTCAATGCTGCACCAAACAGGAATAATAAGGTAAAGGAAAAACCCAGCCAATCGTGGCGCAGCATCCCACCCCAAACCTCCACGGATTCATCACCTGGTCGGGAGAAAACCACAGTTAACAAGAAGACGACCGCGATGCCACCCGCAGTT
>DAOVCZ010000230.1 GCA_030669775.1 Chloroflexota bacterium
TCTAGATTATCAGGGGGAAAATTATCGATCAGATTGGGTAAATGGGCCAGATTAAGGACGGCTTTTAATCCATTCTCCCCCAATACATCTTCTAATGCATCCAACATAATCAATGCGAATTTATTCGCGTAATAATATCCGCTCTTTTCTATAGGTTCCATGATTTTGAACTCAACCTCAGATCAATTCAGCCAATGCCTCGGTTGCCCGGCGCATATCGAGAAAGATTAACCCAAGTTTCGCCTGTTCGCGCGCCAGTGCGGTCAGAACAGCTTCTTCGCCCACAGACATCAGGATCACATAACCACTATCACCTTTGATATACACCTGATCCAATCTCCCCCGTCCTAATTCTGTGGCTATCCTTTCGCCAAGGGAAAGCATCGCAGCTGACATAGCTGAAACCCGATCCTCTTCTACACCCTGCGGGAGTGCTGAAGCGATGCTCAGACCATCTACACTTACAACAGCTGAAGCCTCAATATCGGGGGAGGAGGCCTGCAGATCGCGCAAGCGGTCAACCATTAGTTGAGAACGTGATTTCATGAATACACTACTCCTGATGGAAAATAACTCAACAGTTAAAACCTTCTCTGAATTCGTGGCTACTGTAGCATAGCCAATGATCACTGTCAATTGAGCGACTTGATAATATTGATAGCCTAACTAAATAACAAGGACCGATTTTTATTAAGGTCAAATAAATCTTTGGTGAGGTGAATTTTGAGAGATTCTCTTGATCTTGCGCCATGCTATAATCAACTTTGTTTTCCGAAGGAGAAACCAAGCTAATGAAGGATCTACGGGAATTTATCAATCTGCTTGAAGCGCGCGATCAGCTGGTGCACATCGACCATCAAGTATCCGCTTACCTGGAAATCACAGAGATCACGGATCGAATCAGCAAATCTCCAGTCGCGAATAATAAGGCTTTACTATTTGAGAACGTTTCTGGATCAAACTTACCGGTAATTATCAATGCATTTGGAAGTCGCGAACGAATATCATGGGCTTTGGGAGTTGAGGACCTGGAGGAGTTGAACCAACAACTGGCAGCCATCATCGACCCGCGCTTACCCAATGGATTGCGGCAAATGATCAGCCGGGGACAGGAATTATTAGATGTACTTCGCTCGATTGGAATGGGACCTAAGAAAGTAAGAAAAGGACCAGTTCAAGAGATCGTTGAAATCGAAAATCCTTCACTAAACTTCATGCCTATACTCCACTGCTGGCCAGAAGATGCAGCCCCATTTATTACCTTGCCGCAAGTAATCACACGTGATCCACAAAGCCAGGTTCGCAATGTCGGTATGTACCGGCTGCAGGTCATTGATGAGAAAACCCTGTTAATGCATTGGCAACGCCATAAAGGCGGTGCAGAGCATGCACGAGTTGCCCGAATGATTGATGAAGAACAAATCCCGGCTGCGATCGTTCTCGGGGGCGATCCTGCCAGTATGTGGTGCGCCTCCGCTCCTCTCCCCCCCGATATTGATGAGTATCTGCTGGCAGGTTTTCTACGTGGTTCTCCAGTGGAATTTGTCGAATGTGTCTCCCAACCTCTCGAAGTTCCCGCCAATGCGGAGATTGTCATAGAAGGATTTTTCAATCCAAATGAGCATTTACCAGAAGGACCTTTTGGTGACCACACCGGATACTACACACCAGTTGAACCTTTCCCTGTCTTTCATGTCACAGCTATCACCCATCGCGCGGAACCCATCTACCCAACAACTATCGTCGGTATTCCACCAATGGAGGACGTCTGGATGGGAAAAGCCACTGAAAGGATCTTCCTACCACTAATCCGCCTCTTCTTACCTGAAATTATCGATATCAATATGCCTGCGGAGGGGGTTTTTCATAACCTGGTTCTGGTTTCGATGAAGAAACGTTTCCCTGGACATGCCAGGAAGGTTATCTCCGGTTTATGGGGGCTTGGATTGTTATCTTTAGCTAAAGCTGTTGTGGTCATGGATGAATGGGTCGACGTTCAAAATCTCTCCCAGGCAGCCTGGCAGGCAATTGGAAATGTTGACTGGTCGCGAGATGTAATTCATATCGATGGACCAGTCGATCACCTGGACCATGCATCGTACCAGCATTCCTTTGGAGGCAAAATTGGAGTGGATGCCACTGCCAAATTACCTGAAGAAGGGTATCCAAGGGAGTGGCCGAAAGTTATTCAAATGGATCCCAGCATCAAGGCAAAAATTGATGAGATTTGGGACGATCTTGGCATATAATCAGGACAAATTAGCTACAGTTCTGGACCATAGAACATGGAAATCTAATGGAGATTCGAATAATGGTTAAGCGACAATTGTCATTGTCAATAAAAATTTTTGTTTTGGCGTTAATCATATTTATTGCAGCCTGCAGCCCCACAGCACAGACCCCCGAACCAACCACGTTGAAGATCGCAGTACTTCCAATCCTCGATGCACTCCCGATGTATGTAGCTCAGGCAAATGGATATTTTGATTCACAAGGCATTGAGGTTGAGTTTATCCCAGTTGGTTCAGCTGCTGAGAGAGACCAGGTAATGGCTGCTGGTCAAGCCGATGGCATGATCAACGATTTGGTCTCTACACTTCTATATAACCAAGACAGCACTCAAATCCAAATCGTATCCTTTGCACGCATTGCCACACCGGAATTTCCGGTATACCGCATACTGGCAGCTAAAAACAGCGGCATCAATAATGTAGAGGATTTGAAAGGAATCGAGATAGGTATCTCTGAAGCTTCCGTGATCGAATATACAACAGACAGATTCTTAGAGGCTGAAGGGTTTGCACCATTAGAGATTGTGACTATTGCGGTACCGAGTATTGGAGTAAGGATGTCACTATTAGATTCAGGTGAATTAGAAGCCGCTAACTTACCAGATCCCCTGGCCTCATTAGCGATTCAAGGCGGTGCTGTACCGATCGTAGATGATTCCGCTCATCCTGAATTCGGAAACAGTCTAATTTCCTTTCGGAAATCCGTTATTGATGCGAATCCAGAAGCCATCCGAGGCTTCCTGGCAGCGATAGAACGGGCTGCTGAGGATATTAACGCCGATCCTTCCGAGTGGGATGAATTACTGACAGAACAGAAATTGGTTCCTGCGCCATTAATTGGCAGCTACAAGATCCCAACTTTCCCAACTGGAAGTGTGCCGAGCGAAGCCCAATGGGATGATGTGCTTGCTTGGGGTCTGGAGAAGGGACTGATATCGCAAAATATCTCCTACGATGATTCAGTGACTACGGACTATCTGCCATAGATTCTTCCTCATTTAGCGTCTTCCAGAAGTTCATGTATGATCCAGATTGATTCGGTAAATTTCACTTATCAACAGGGACCTCCAGTTTTCGAAGGATTCGATTGGTTTGTTGATCGAGGAGACGCGTGGGTTATCCTGGGACCTTCAGGCTGCGGTAAGACCACATTGTTATACCTGGTCGCAGGACTTATCACACCGCAATCAGGAATTGTAGAAATAGATGGTCAAGCCCTCACCCGTCCACGCCCACAATCTGGTCTGATCTTGCAAGATTATGGTTTACTTCCCTGGGCGACTGTCAGGCAGAATGCCGA
>DAOVCZ010000290.1 GCA_030669775.1 Chloroflexota bacterium
GCTCAAAAGCAGATAGAGACAGCTGGTTCGGAGGTACTTCCCTCGTAAAAGACGAAATCTAAAACCAATTTGAAAATATAAGTGGATAGAAAAATCAAAAGCCCGGGTGATCTGAAGATGCCCGGGCTGTTTGTATTTTGAAATGAGTTTGACAAAACGTTATTCCTGTTCAGATGTTTCCCCTGGCTTTTCCTCAGGTCGATCTTTACGGACAGCTTCGGAGAAATCCTTCACGTTCTGATCATCAACTTTGAGATTTAAATCGTAGGCGATATTTGGCATAATGATATTGGCTTCGTTAAAACCATTCAACAGGGCTTCATTGACCTTATCGAACATGCGGCGCGTGTCAATATACGAGTCGATCCACCAGCGAATGCGGAAGATGATCGTGTTATCCCCAAAATCGACAAACAACGCATCCACCGGCTTATCGGGCAAGACACCTTCCACATGTCGAACCGCCTCGATGGCTGTCTGGCGGGCAAGTTTGAGGTCGCTGTCGTAATCGATGCCCAATTCGATCTGCACCCGGTATCTCGGATCAGGGTAGGAGTAATTGACCACCTGGTCTTTAGCGATGGCGGAGTTGGGCACGATCACCAGGCGATTATCGCGGGTGCGGATGCGCGTGCTGCGGGTCCCAATTTCCACTACATCGCCCCAGGTGCCCAATCCGGATATTTCGATGCGGTCCCCAACCCGGAAAGGTTGATCCAGCAGAATCAGAAAACCGGCGATAGCATCCGCCAGCGTATCTTGAGCTGCCAGGGAAATCGCCAGGCCACCGATGCCTAAAGCGGCTGCGAAAGCGGTGATATCGATGCCAAAGTAGCTGAGCATAATTGAGCCATAAGCGACCAGCAGCGTGGCTTCAGCAATGCGCGTGACCACCATATAGATCGGTCGCAGGCGTTGGACATCCTCTTCAGTCCTGCCGCGTCTCAAGAGAGCCTCTGTTCCAAATCCGACCACCTTCCACAGGAAGATGGCGATGATGGTTAGATAAGCGACAAAAAATACCTGATTGAGAAGGACTCTTAATCCCGAACTGAGAAAAGTCAATCTTGCCAGGCTGAACTGCAGCGCTATAGTCAGTACAAGCCAGTTGATCTGCGGCCTGACCACCTCAAGAAATTCTTCGTCTGACTCGATTGAAGTTCGTTTAAGAATTTCTTTAAGACCCCGGTAGAAGAGCCATTTACCAGAGATGTAAATCAAGAGGAAAAACAGGATCGATAGGGCAAGATTGATCCAATCCTCAACTGATAGACCCAAAAAGTAGATCTGGTCCCATCCGTTCCTGGCGGTGAAGTCCGAAACCCATTGGGTGACGGGTCCTTCTACGGTGAAAAGCTCCTTAGCGGATGGTGGTTCTTCCTCCACTTCAACAACCGCGGCTGCCCTGGTCGGGGTTGGTGCAAATGTGAACGCTGGTGTGAAGGTAGGCAAGTCATGCGATGGTTCCGTTTTTCCCGGTTCAGGTTCAGCGGTTTGCGGGATCGGTGTATCCCCTTGGATTGGTCCAGGAGTATCGGTTTGCGGGACCGGTGTATTCTCTTGGATTGGTTCAGGAGTATCGGTTTGTGCAAAACCAATCCCGGCCATCAATCCTGCTAGGGCGGTAATAAATATTAAAAGCGTTACTAGTTTAGGAATCCGTTTCATTGTAATCACCCTTAAACATCGAGCTTGTGGATATCGTTTGTCTCAAACAGAGGTATGGATCAGTACAGTTTTCATACCAATTATTACCCCCAATTTTACACTGCCTTTCGATTTAATTTCGGTGGTATGGGTCTATTTACCTATGAATTTACCGATTCAGGATGTTAGTGTGCACTCAGCAGATGCGCGGCAGAAGCTCGCCAGCGGGTAGATCCACCACCCGCGATCCACCGATGCCTGTTTTAGCGAGAACCATCCCGGGATGGTCAGCGACCACTTGCCCAATCAGGACTGCATCCCGACCCAACGGGTGGCTATTCATAGCAGCCAGCACCTCTTCGGCCACCTCACCCTTGACAATGGCGACCAACTTGCCCTCATTGGCGACATACAACGGGTCCATGCCGAGCATCTCACAGGCGGCTTTGACTGCCGGACGTAGAGGGATTTTATGCTCCTCAAAAGTGATCCCCAGCTGAGAAGATTTGGCCAACTCGTTGAGGGCCGCAGCTACGCCGCCGCGAGTAGCGTCACGAAGACAATGGATATCGAGGCTGGCTGCCAGCATGGTTTCTACCAGTTCATGGAGCGGGGAGGTGTCGCTGACGATGCGGGTTTCGAATTCCAGGCCCTCACGAACAGACATGATCGCCATGCCATGGTCGCCTACTGTACCGCTGACGATGACAACATCGCCTGCCTGTGCATTTTCTGGGGCGATAGCTACCTCAGCCGGGATCAACCCAATCCCAGTGGTGTTAATATAAAGCCCATCACCATGACCCTTATTGACGACCTTGGTGTCGCCCGTAACCACCTGTACATTAGCTGTTTGACAGGCCGTCGAGAAGGCAGTGGTGATTTCCCCCAGGGTCTCCATGGGCAAGCCTTCCTCCAAGATGAAACCGGCACTCAAGAAGAG
>DAOVCZ010000014.1 GCA_030669775.1 Chloroflexota bacterium
AGACATTCCGACCATCGCCCATCATCACGACTTTCGTTGGGAGCGAGAGCGGTTTGCAATATCTGGAGCTGAGGACTATTTAAGAGCTGCATTTCCTCCGACCTTAAGGCAGATTCGCCATGTTGTGATTAACTCATTTGCTCAAAAACAACTGGCTTTGCGAACTGGTTTAAGCTCGACCTTAATCCCAAATGTCATGGAATTTCGAAATCCCCCACCTGAATTAGATGACTATACGCAGGATATGAGAGAAGAGCTCGGAATTGACCAAGGTGAGCATATCCTCTTGCAACCCACCCGCATCGTTCCCCGAAAAAGGATCGAACTCTCACTTGAGTTAGCTCGGCGGATCGATCGGAAATGTGTTGTCTTGATCTCCCATGAACCAGGTGATGAAGGCAAGAAATATGAGGAATACTTGCGCGAGTTTGCTCAATTTCTCGGCGTGAAAGTGATATTCGGGGCAGACCGGTTTGATTATGTACGTGGAGTTTCAGCAGCTGGAAAGAAGATCTATTCACTGGAGGATGCGTATCTTCAAGCTGATTTGGTAACATACCCATCGAGAGTCGAAGGATTTGGGAACGCTTTTCTGGAGACCGTCTATTACCGGCGACCGATCGTGATGAGCACCTATGAGATATTCAAAACCGATATTCAACCCAAGGGTTTTAAGATTATCGGATTCGGAGATTATATTGACAACGGTTGCATCACTGCTTCCCGTCAAATTCTTGCTGATCCTGCTCTGGCGACTGAAATGACTGATATCAATTTCGCTATTGGTCAACGCTACTATTCTTTCAATACATTAGAATATCTTTTAACATCTTTATTGAACGAATGTCTAGGTGCTTGAATCTATGACACTATGATTCCAAGAAAAGAAATCAGCACGAAATATATCGATCAACTCGAAGACTATTTCGCCAAAGCCAATCAGAAAAGCTTCGGCATACCTGGAATTTTTCGTTACGCAGTGGAAAGATTCTCGCAGATGCGCGCTGTTGAAGGCTCTGCCAGTATTGCCTTCTTTACAATCTTTGGATTGCCCCCGTTGCTAATTGTTATTGTCACCGTGGCGAGTTATTACTTAGAAATCCCCGACATCCAAGAGAAGATCATCCAAGTTATTGGGGAGATTCTCCCCATACCCCCAGATCTGATAATTGAATTTATTGAAGGGATTCTCAACCAGCGTGGAGCAGTGGGGATCATCGGTTTAATCGGCTTAACCTGGGCAGCATCGGGAGTATTGATGTCATTAACTGCAAATATTAATCGAGCTTGGCCCACCGCAAAAATCCGCAATGTCGTCGAGAAAAGACTGGTTGCATTCCTAATGATTGGGGTATTTATTTTGTTCATCGCCGCAACCTCTGTCTTATCAACCATTTTAGCATTTTTCACCCAGGTGGAGCTACCATCCCTACACATCAGTCCACCTATTGGTACACTAACGGATTTTTTGCTCTTTTCACTACGATTCATACTATTCCTCGCGCTATACTTCTTCGTACCAAAAACGAAAGTTAAGAAACGAGCTGCACTTTGGGCAGCTGTATTTGCATCCATTGCCTGGGAGATAACCGCCTATGGTTTTAACTGGTACTTCCAAAGCGGCCTTTCAAACTATAATTTCTTGTATGGGTCTCTGGGAACACTGGTGGCGCTCATGTTTTGGATCTATTTAGATTGCCTAATCCTGGTTTTTGGGGCTTATTTTAGCGCAGCCATTGTGAATCATAATAATCTTGGCGATAGTTAGATTACATTCTCAAGAAAACGATTACAAGCGATGCGTATATCTATTCTCCATTATGCTGCCCCCCCCATTGTGGGCGGTGTTGAAAGCACAATATATCACCATGCCCGTCTTTTGGCGCAAGCTGGATACCAGGTATCCATCATCGCTGGAAGAGGAGAGTCTTTTAATACTCAAATCCCTTTCATACATGTGCCTGAGATCGACTCGCGTCATCCTCAAGTAATTGAAGTTGGTCAAGCCTTGGCCAACGGCAAAGTCGATCAAGAGTTTATTGGACTTCGCGACAAGCTCTATCAAGAATTGATCTCAAATCTCGACAGCTCAGATGTCCTGATTGTCCATAACGTGATTACACTACATAAGAATCTAGCGCTCACCGCAGCATTGAAGTTAATCTCTGAACGGGGAAAGCCGCTCATTCTTGCTTGGTGCCATGACTTCGCATGGCAAGATAAACTCTATACACCTGATTTACACCCTGGATACCCATGGGATTTACTTAAGACTCCTTGGCCCGGAATTCGCTACATAACAGTTTCTGATCACCGCAGGCAAAGGTTAGCTGAATTACTGGATATTCCAGACTCAACAATCGAGGTTATTCCCCCGGGGATAGATGTATTTCAATTTCTTGACATCTCTCCTTTCACTCAAGAAATAGTTAACCGGCTGCAGCTATTAGAGGCAGATCCGTTGGTTCTACTCCCTGCACGCATAACAAGAAGAAAAAATATCGAATTCGGTATTCAGGTGATAAAATCGTTAATAAATATCTACCCTGATGTATCCTTAGTTGTAACCGGTCCGCCTGGTCCTCATAATCCCAAAAATATCATCTATCTTAATTCACTACGTACTTTAAAGGAGGAACTGCAGGTTGAATCGAACGTGCATTTCCTGTATGAGATTAATGGTGAGGACCAAGTATTGAAGATACCTGATGAAATAGTTGCTGATCTATACCGATTAGCAGATATCATAATATTTCCTAGCCACCGGGAAGGATTTGGGATCCCAGTCCTCGAAGCTGGTTTGGCAAGAACACCAATATTTGCCGCTGATATCCCGTCGGTGAGAGAGAGCAGCACTGGATTAATAAATCTGTTCAACCCGAATGGTGATCCGCAGACAGTCGCCTCCGATATCCATATTTTCCTGAAATCAGATCGAGCATACCAGCTGCGCAAGCAGGTTTTGAACCGGTTCACCTGGCAATCAATACTGAAAAAACGGATCATTCCTATCTTAGATGAACTTGGACCACCGAAAAAATGACATCTGTAAAGAAATCAAAGAGAAGAAGAACATCTCAAACTTTCCATGTTCTTCTCCTCGAAACCAATATCAAGGAGGCAAAAACCATCCTGCCTCTTGCGGAGAGAATTGCGCTAGATCGCCAGGGGAAAATTACCATTCTGTCTGTGTTATTCGTCCCTGAAGGGGAACAGATGAGTGGAGTGGCCAAGAAAGCCAGTCTCCTCCGTGAAGAGCTCAAGACGTATTTTGAGAGAACCCCGATCCCAACCCGCATTAAGACCTTGGTCCGCACAGAGGAGGATATTTGGGAAGGGATCAATGAAATTGTGATTGATGAAAATATCCATCTTGTACTCACCCATTGGAGTGCAACATTGTTGGACAAGGATTTTAGGCAGGATCTGAACCCCAGCAATATCTTGAATCTTCCCTGTGATGTCGTTATCGTAAGACCCTCGAAATCCGTAGCTGAAGCAGAAAACTGGCAATCCGTCAAGAGAATTCTATTACCATTAAGAGGCGGGGCTAACGCTGGCCTTTCCTTACGAATTGGTCATGCACTTGCGCGCATAGAAGATGCATCCATAACCCTGCTTCACGTTGCCTCTCCAGAAACTAAGGAGGGCAAAGCCAGATTTATTGACGAATTCTCTCCCGCAATTGACGGATTGAAACATATTACCCGCTCGATCACTGCAAAAGGCGAGGTCTCCCAGGCTATCGTTTCTGAAGTCCAGGATCATCAAGTTCTCACCATTGGCGCCCCATCTAATGAAATTCGACCCAATGTCTGGATGAACTCCCTACTCGATAAAATCCTCTCTGATGAGACGAAAACACTAGCGGTTGTTAACGAGTATTTCCCAAAAACCATATCCCCTCTTCAAAGAAAGGATATTTCGAAGAGTAGGGATCGCCCTCTGGCAGTTGTTGTAGATAAGTGGTTCGCTGAAAACACCTATCACACAAATGAATTCATGGATCTAGAGAGATTGATGCAGCTCAAAGAGGACCAGGGAGTTTCGATCAGCCTTGCCTTGCCAGCCCTCAATGAGGAACAAACAGTCGGGAAGGTTATTCAAACTGTAAAATCTGCTCTGATGGACCAAATCCCGTTGTTGGATGAGATCGTGTTAATCGATTCGGGTTCTGAAGACCAAACCAGAAAAATTGCGGCAGATTTAGGGATTCCGGTGTATATTCATCAAGAGATTTTGCCACAGTATGGTGCCTTCCACGGCAAAGGGGAAGCATTATGGAAGAGCTTGTATATCGTCAAGGGGGACATCATTGCCTGGATTGACACTGACATCAAAAATATTGATCCGCGATTCGTATTTGGCATTCTTGGTCCTTTGCTTGATAACCTAAATGTGCGTTATGTGAAAGGATTTTATCGGCGACCGCTTCGCCAGGATGGTAAAACTGTCGCTGGCGGTGGCGGACGGGTAACGGAATTAACCGCCCGTCCATTTATCAATTTATTCTTTCCAGAGTTATCGGGGCTGATCCAACCGCTTTCAGGAGAATATGCCGGGCGAAGATCGGCACTTGAAAAACTTCCCTTCTTTACCGGATACGGCGTAGAAACCGGTATATTAATCGACATCCTCGAGGAATACGGTCTTGAAGGGATCGCTCAAGTCGATTTACTCGAGCGCATCCATCACAACCAGCCTTTACCTTCTCTATCAAAGATGTCATTTGCTATCATGCAAGTAGTCTTCAGCCGCTTAGAAAAGCGCCACAAGATTCACTTATTGGAACAAAGCGATCTCACGATGAACCAGGTTCGTTTTAGCAAACGCCGTGGATATTTTCTCGACCAGGAAGAAATCCATGAATATGAGCGCCCCCCAATGAAATCTATCCTCGAATACCAAGATAAATGGGCTTTGAACCCCAGCTGAAAAAATTCACCTAATGAACCAAATTTCGATGAATTATTGTTCATGACCACTATTGTTTTGATCAGACATGGTGAGACCGATTGGAATATCGAAGGTCGCTATCAGGGTCAGGCTGATCCACCTTTGAATTCCCGAGGTGTTCTCCAGGCTCAGCAATTAGCCGTAGAGTTACGGAATTCAGACCTTCAGATTATATATACCAGCCCTCTTCAGAGAGCAAAACAAACCGCACAGATCTTGTCCGATGAACTAGGGATTCCAGAAATGGATGAACCTCGTCTTATGGAAATCCACCAAGGGGATTGGCAAACTAGGTTACGGACTGAAATTGAAACCCTGTACCCGGAAATCTTCAAAAATTGGGAGACGAATCCGTGGCAAATAACGCCTCCAGGTGGTGAGCATTTATCCGAGGTCCAAACCCGAGTTACTGCGGCGATCGATGATATTCTGCGCAGGGATACCCACCAAAAATTCGGTCTCGTAACACATCGAATCCCAATTGCGTTGATTAAAGTTCGCTACCAAGATTTGGATCCAGATATCGTGCGTTCAATCCATTTACCAAACACTTATTGGGAAGAGATAGCAATACCTTCCCCCGAGGATAGCGTATCAAAAACAAAATAAGTTCACATCCGGATAAGCGAAATATAAGTATGTCAGACGAAAGTCGCATTCGTCAGCAACTAAATTTCTTGTATGGGACTGAAGGGGACCGTACCTGGGTCGAACTTCAAAAGCTGGTCAAAGAATTTCAATCTCGGAATCCTAACCTCGTTGGAGATGAATTCCGTTTGGATGAGAATGATGCTATTCTCATAACTTATGGGGATCAATTTCAAGAAAAGAATCGCCGGAATTTACAATCTCTCTCTGATTTTCTCAACAACTATTTAGGCGATTCCATCAATCGGGTCCATATATTGCCATTTTATCCTTACTCTTCGGATTATGGTTTCTCAGTGATCGACTATCGACAAGTTGACCCAGATATTGGTACCTGGGAGGATATTTCTTTACTCGCCAATGATTTCCTATTGATGTTCGATGCTGTTATCAACCATATATCCAGGGAGAGTACCTGGTTCCAGGCTTTCCAGCGGGGTGAGGAGCCTTATAAAGACTATTTCATAACTATTGATCCTGCGACTGACTTATCATCAATATTTCGCCCTCGAGCATTACCATTGTTGACGCCTGTAGAAACTAACCGTGGAGGAGTTTATGTATGGACAACTTTCAGTGAGGATCAAATTGACTTAAATTATGCCAATCCTCAGGTTCTATTAGAAATCGTTGATTTACTTCTCTTCTATGTCGAACGTGGCGCGAGGTTGATTCGCCTCGATGCTGTCGGATATGTGTGGAAATTGATCGGCACATCTTCGCTAAATCTACCCCAAGCTCACAGCTTTGTGAAGATCATTCGCGGAGTATTGAATATTGCGGCTCCACAAACAGGGATAATCACTGAAACGAACGTACCCCATGAGGAGAATTTCAAGTACTTTGGTGAACCAGTGAATGACAAAAACCTCAAAGGTAAACCATTAAATGGAGATGAAGCTCAAATGGTCTATCAGTTCTCCCTGGCACCTTTGATTTTGCACTCCTTCATTTGTGGAGATATAACAGTATTTATTGAGTGGGTACGCAGATTAAAGACCCCTTATAAGAATACGGCTTATTTTAATTTCATCGCCTCACATGATGGCATTGGAGTAATGCCTGCGAAAGGATTGTTGGCGGACGATGAAATCAAGGCGCTGGTCGATGTGGCGTTATTACATGGTGGTGATGTGTCATTTAAGACAAACTCTGATGGATCAAAAAGTGTTTATGAATTAAATATCACCCTTTTCGATGCACTGAACAACCCAGCACAAGAAAATCCAGATTTGGATGTCAAGCGGTTTCTTGCTTCGCAGGCGATAATGCTCTCTCTAGCTGGGGTACCGGGGATCTATATCCACAGCTTATTTGGTTCGCGAAATTGCATTCCTTGTGTAAATAACACGGGACGGACGAGATCGATCAACCGGGAAAAATTTGATTTTGATGAGCTGCGCACAAGACTTGATGACCACAATAACATTCACACCAAAGTCTTCCTCGGCTACAAAGAGCTGCTTAAAATTCGTCTCAACCAGCCGGCGTTTCATCCAGAAGCCCCTCAACGAGTGTTGGAGAGTAATCAGCATGTGTTTACCATTTTACGCTCAGCCCTTAATCATAAAACACATATTTTGTGCCTCGTGAACGTCTCCTCAGAACATCAAGAGGTTATGATCGATTTGATACCTCTTGGAATACCAAACGCAGATTCCTTTCTTGATCTTTTGCAAGACAAATCTTATGCATCCGATAAAGGACAGATCAAACTACTGATGGAAGGTTTTCAAATCATGTGGCTTTTGGTTGAAAGTCCACCTTCTTTGAATTGATCATTTCGATTTTCCATGATTTCCAATATTCTCCTGTGATAGGAGAATTACTGACTGGATTCAAATAAGTGGGAAAATCTAAGCTCTACAATATAATGTAGGCACGAGCAAAGATGGATATATCACGATTAATGACCCGATCAATGAAATCGCAATCATGGGGACTAAAATCTGCGCGCATCATGGAAGCGGCTTTGAATGCCGTGAACCCCCAAACCGCAGTGTTACACTGTTTGAAACGAGAAGATACTCAGCTTGAAGTTAACCGCGAAATCTATGACTTGAACACGTTCGATCGCGTATTACTTATTGGTGCAGGAAAGGCTGGTCAGCCGATGTCAGAAGGGGTCCAAGAAGTTTTGGGTGATCGCCTTGACAGGGGTCTTGTTATCGTAAAAGAAGGATATAAAACCAAGAATAATCTCACAGGAAGGATCAATATCGTTGAAGCAAGGCACCCTATCCCAGATATCCGTGGTGTGAAAGGGACTGATGAGGTCATCGAATTACTGGAGAACACCAGCCAGAATGACCTGGTGATCTGTCTCATCTCGGGAGGTGGATCCGCATTGTTGGTTTCTCCAGTTCCTGGAGTTTCCCTACAGGATCTGCAACGCTTAACTGAAATACTTCTTGCCTCTGGAGCAACGATCAATGAGATCAACACCTTGCGTAAACATCTTGATCGAATAAAAGGTGGTCAGTTAGCTCGCTTCACTTCTCCGGCAAAAATGATCAGCCTTATCCTTTCCGATGTGGTTGGTGATCCTTTGGATGTAATCGCCAGCGGTCCAACAGTCCCGGATGGAACAACCTTCAAAAATGCATTAGCTATCCTGGAACATTACCAGATCGAAGATCAGATTCCTGCGCCAATATTAGAATATCTAAAAATCGGTGAGGCTGGCATGGTAGAAGAGACACCGAAACCTGGAGAGCAATTGTTTGCAAAGGTGAACAATATCATCGTCGGCAGTAACCGGACCGCCTCTCAAGCTGCCCTAGAACAGGGATTAAAGGAGGGCTTCAATACCTGCGTTTTGTCGAATTTTTTGCAGGGAGAAGCAAGTCAAGTTGGAAAATTTTTAGCAACCATTCTCAGACAAGTAGCTATACATAACCAGCCCATACCTCGTCCAGCCTGCATCATTGTCGGTGGCGAGACAACTGTCACTTTACGTGGTGATGGGCTTGGTGGGCGCAACCAGGAGATAGCACTTGGGTCAGTGGAAGAGCTGGACGGTTTAGATGGCATCGCTTTGATCACGCTGGCGACAGATGGTGGTGATGGACCAAGCGATGCAGCTGGCGCAGTTGTAACTGGTAAGACCCTTAAACATGCACTGACCCTTGATTTAGATCCACAATCATTCCTGGCGAGGAACGATGCCTATAATTTTTTCGATCCTCTCGGAGATCTGCTGAAAACTGGACCCACCCCGACCAATGTCAATGATCTTGCTTTTCTTTTTGCTTTTGAATAACCAGGAAAAATTGCATGAACAATTCATCTCTCCCCCTTGTTCTTGTTTCCCACACATTGCCAGATGGCTGGTTGGATAATTTAGAGAATCACTGCCGGATGGTAATCGGTCCTAAGGATGCAAACGAACTTTCCACAGAACTCGAAAATTTCCTTCCAGAAGCCGAAGGATTATTCACCCTGTTGACTATCAATGTCAATGAAGCATTGCTTTCCAAAACACCAAAATTAAAAGTGGTCAGCAATATGGCGGTCGGGTATGATAATGTTGATTTGGATGCGTGCACCCAGAGAGGTATTCCTGTTGGTAATACACCGGGAGTGCTCACTGACGGTACCGCAGATTTAACCATGGCAATCATGCTGGCAGCTGCCAGGCGCATAATTGAAGCGAACCTGGATGCCCGTCAAGGCAGGTGGAAAACTTGGTCCCCAACAGGTTGGCTGGGGAAGGATCTACGCGGGGCAACACTGGGGATCATTGGAATGGGGCAGATAGGTAGCGCTGTCGCTGAACGTGCAACTGGCTTCGGAATGAAGATCATATTTTCCGATCCTAATCCGGATCTTGTGAAAGCTGAAGGACTTAAGGCGAAGCATGTCCCGCTCGAAACCCTAATTAAGGATAGCGATTTTATCAGTCTGCACATTCCACTCACACCGGAAACTTATCATTTGATCAACGAAGATACGTTGAAACGCATTAAACCAACCTCTCTGTTGATCAACACATCTCGTGGACCGATCGTCGATTCGAATGCATTGATTAAGGCATTAGAAGGTGGTTGGATCGCTGGGGCAGCCTTAGATGTCACCGATCCTGAACCATTACCTCAATACCATCGCCTTTTTGAGCTCCCCAATTGTCTTATTGTGCCTCATATAGGATCAGCAACCTGGAATACTCGCCGCCAAATGGCAGAAAGGGCATGCGAAAATTTGATCGCCGGTCTTAAAGGTCGGCAGTTACCGTACTGTGTCAATCCAGAGGTTTATAACTCATAAGATGCCACATACTCACAGGCGAAATTTCCGCATCCGGCACTATGAATGCGATGCATTTGGGCATTTAAACAATGCTAATTATCTGCGTTATATGCAAGAAACTGCTTTCGATGCTTCGGCAGTTGTTGGTTATGACCAAGAGCGTTACAACGAACTTGGATACCATTGGTTAATCCGGGAAACGGATATTGAGTATCTCAAACCAGTTCGTTATGATGACACGATTGCAGTTAATACCTGGGTAATCGATTTTCACCGGGTACGCTCACGAAGAGCATATGAGTTCACCCATCAGGATTCTCGCGAATTGATTGCAAAGTCAGTGACCGATTGGGTTTATCTCAAGAATGGATCTACAAGACCGTCAACAATACCCGATGAGATCATCAACGCTTTCTTCCCAGAAGGTCCTCCAACCTCATCTCCTTCCCGGGAAAAGTTTCCAATGGCGCCATCTCCGCCACCAGGAAAATTTGAAATGAACCTTCGAGTTGCTTGGCAGGATATCGATTCTGTGCAGCACGTAAACAATGCGGTTTATCTCAGTTATGTTGAAGAGTGTGGGATGCAGGTCATCGCCGCACATGGATGGCCGATCACCAGGATGCTCAATGAAAACTTTGCCATCCTGATTCGTAAACATCAAATCCAATATCGCCAGCCAGCAATCCTGGATGACGAGTTAGTTATCTCCACCTGGGTCTCAAATGTGCGCCGTTCAACTGCTACTCGCCATTATGTAATCCAGCGAAAATCGGATGGAGAGCAGCTGGCATTGGTTCACTCTTTAGGAGTTTGGGTGAATTTAGTCAGCGGTCGACCCATTCGGATTCCCGAAAACCTGCTATCAGATTTTGCAACCAACATTGTCTCCTAGAATGAGTGACTTTATTCCTGCCTACCTGAATATTCTGGAGAACGGGGAACTTACCAACCGGGTTTCTGAGGCCTATGAACATCTATCCATTTGTGATGTATGTGCATGGGAGTGTCCAGTCGACCGCCGGGCAGGGAAGATCGGTGTTTGCCGAACTGGAGAACTCGCTAGGGTTAGCAGTTACGGTTCTCACATGGGGGAAGAGGATCCTTTACGGGGTTGGCGAGGCTCCGGGACAATATTTTTTACACGCTGCAATTTGCGCTGCCAATACTGTCAAAACCATGATATCAGCCAGACGGATAGTGGTGATGAGGTAGAACCCGAAAAGATCGCCAGGATGATGCTGGAATTGCAATCTCTCGGATGCCATAACATAAATTTTGTCTCTCCCAGCCATGTTGTGCCGCAAATTATGGCTGCTGTTTCGATCGCTGCTCAAGCTGGTTTAAGGGTCCCACTTGTTTATAACACTGGTGGTTATGATTCAATGGCCATGTTGAAATTACTAGATGGTGTGATTGATATCTATATGCCAGATATGAAGTACAGCGATCCTAATAAAGCCAGACAGTATTCAAAAATTCGCAACTATCCTCGGGTCAACCAATCCGCGGTGAAAGAGATGCATCGCCAAGTCGGTGATTTACAAGTTGACGAAAAGGGTGTCGCGCAGCGAGGATTGCTCGTGCGGCATCTTGTCTTACCAGCAGGAATCGCTGGTACCGAAGAAATCGTCAGATTTTTAAGCGATAAGATCTCACCCAACACCTACTTGAACCTAATGAACCAATATCGCCCTGCCTACAAATCACACTTATACCCAGAACTGCACAGACGATTGACCACTCAGGAATATCAATCTGCCGTAGACGCAGCCCTATCAGCAGGTTTACACCGTCTTGACCAGCGCAAATCAAAATTCTGGTTTAGTATTTAATTGAACTAACCAGCAACCTTCTCATCTTACAACCAGGGTGGTACACTAGTGACCATGCAATTAACAATCTTTCCCATTCCAATTTCTTCTCCTTATCCACCTAAGCCCAGTAGGGCTATTACAATGCTGAGTATTAGCTGGTGACAGGCGTCTGACAGTAAACTTGACACCCTCAGCAATGGAAGCCCGTCTGAGGGTGTTATTTATTAAACTTCGGAGGATATTTTATGAGATTGAGTCAACTTTTCAGCCAGACTTTGCGAGAGGCACCCGCTGATGCTGAAGTAGAGAGCCATAAACTATTAGTTCGAGCAGGATATATCCAACAGCTCGCAGCCGGAATATTCACCTACCTCCCCCTGGCCAAGCGCGTCCTGACCAAGATCGAAGATATTATGCGGCAGGAGATCGACGCCATTGGGGGGCAAGAGGTTACTATGCCAGTTGTGCACCCGGCTGAGATCTGGAAAGAAACGCAAAGATGGTACCAAATTGGCTCTGAGATGGGTCGATTCTATGATAAATCCGGACGTGACATGGTGCTGGCAATGACCCATGAGGAAGTTGTTGCCGATTTGGTGAGAAGAACTATCCATTCATACCGACAGCTGCCAGCGTTGATATACCATATCCAGACAAAATGGCGGGATGATCCCCGTCCTCGTGCCGGTTTAATCCGGGTGCGTGAATTCACGATGAAAGATAGCTACAGCCTGGATATGGACCTGGAAGGATTAGATCAACAGTACCAAGCCCACTACCAGGCTTACTACAACATATTCCATCGCTGTGGGTTGCAGGTTAAAGCATTCAAATCAGATGTCGGTATGATGGGCGGCAGCATGGCTCATGAATTTATGTATCTTACCCCAATTGGTGAGGACACATTATTAGTTTGCGAAAATTGTGGTTACGCAGCTAATCGACAAATTGCACGCTTCAAGAAAGAACCTGCAGCAGCTGAGGAACCCCAGCCCATAGAAAAAGTTGCCACGCCTGATACCAAAACGATCGAAGATTTAGCGGAGTATTTAGGTATTCCCAAATCAAAAACCGCCAAAGCTATCTTTATTATCGCCAGCATTACTCAAGACGAAGAAACCTATGATCGTTTGGTCTTTGCCATCGTTAGAGGAGACATGGACTTAAACGAAACAAAACTCACAAATGTCCTTAAGGCAAAGGAGTTAAGACCCGCCCGCGAGGACGAGATTATCTCAGTTGGTGCTGTTCCAGGCTATGCATCTCCAAAAGGCTTGAAGGATGTCTTGGTTGTGGTTGACGATGCGATTCCTGAATCCCCCAACCTGGTTGCTGGCGCTAATGAGGAGGGCTACCATTACCTGAACGTAAATTACGAACGTGACTACAAAGCAGAAATCGTTGCCGATATCGCTGTGGCAGAGGAGGACAGCCTATGCCCTGAATGTGGAAATCCTATGGGTATCCAGCGAGGAGTCGAAGTCGGAAATATTTTCAAGCTTGGTTCACGCTATAGCGAAGCTATGGGTGCCAACTTTCTGGATCAAGAAGGCAAGACCAAACCTGTCATTATGGGATCTTATGGGATAGGGTCGGGTCGCTTGATGGCCTCTGTGGCGGAAGAGCACCATGACGAATACGGGTTGATCTGGCCGATCTCAGTTGCCCCATATGCGGCGCACCTGATCGTCTTACAGAAAAAAGTAAAGCATCAAGATCAAAATAAAGGTGAGGAAGTTAATGATAAAGATCCACTGGATGTCGCCGAGGGATTATATGAACAATTTCAGTCAGCTGGGATCGAGATCCTATTTGATGATCGCGATGAAAGTCCGGGAGTGAAATTCAATGATGCTGATTTAATCGGCATTCCGATACGTCTTACAGTCAGCGAACGATCACTTCAAACCGGAGGTATCGAAGTTAAACGACGTGACCAGAATGAGAAAACAATAATCCCAATAGATAAGATCATCTCCCATATTGAGGCTACGATCGCCGAATTACAAGCGGATATCGATCAAGAAGTCGTGACGATCCCATTTGAAGAGTAGGATACCAAATTTCAAATATATAAAATTGGAGTGTTCAATTGTGAACACTCCAATTCTTAATGCGAATCCCTCAGAAAGAGGTGCTGGCTCAACGTAACTTGAAATACTTCGTCAATCCTAAAGCCATATTTAAATTTCCGGTCAACTTGACTTTTTGCTGCATAAAGGCTGTCATTGGATCTAATTTCCCGAGAATTATATCTTTATAATCCTGAGAATCAGCTCCCAGAGTCATGGTGGCATCCTCAGTCGTGCCTTGCTCTACTTCGCATTTTCCGTCACCGATGGTAACAACCCAATCACCTGCTTCAGCTCCAGTCAGGTGGTATTGGATGACGGCCTCTACATCACCAGCCTTTTCCGGCAAGAAAGCTTTCGGCATGCGGTTCATCAATTCTTCGATCGTGATTTCATCAGCCATGTGTAAATCTCCTCATTAATTTAGATTTTCGAATATTCCTGCGGCACCCATCCCCCCACCGATGCACATCGTCACCATTCCATATTGGACATCCCGACGTTTCATTTCATATATCAACTGGGTGGTAAGTTTTGCGCCTGTGCAGCCTAGTGGGTGACCCAAGGCGATCGCACCACCATTTACATTCGTTATCTCTTGATCAAGACCCAATTCACGAATCACCGCTAAGCTCTGGGCAGCGAAGGCTTCATTCAGCTCAATCAAGCCAATATCAGCCAACTTCAATCCCGCTAGATCAAGAACTTTCGGCACCGCAACTGTGGGTCCCATCCCCATCAATTCCGGTGCCACGCCGCCAACTGCATGTGCGATAAATCTCACCAGCGGTTTGAAACCCATTTCTTCAGCTTTGGCGCGTGACATAACGATTGCCCCCGCGGCGCCATCTGACATTTGAGATGAATTTCCAGCCGTGACAGTGCCATCAACTTTAAATACTGCCCTGAGTTTCGCCAATGCTTCAATGGAAGTATCTTTTCGTGGTCCTTCATCCCTACTGAAAGTAAACGAGCGCTTGATAGGAGCGTCTCCGTTCGAACCTGGCTGGATGATCTCTACATCCATAGGAACGATCTCTGGATCGAATAAACCACTTTCCACCGCTCGATTAGCATTTTGATGGCTGCGTAAAGAAAATTCATCTTGATCCTGTCGGTTAACTCCATACTTCTCTGCCACATTCTCTGCAGTAAGCCCCATATTCGTGTAAACAACTGGGGATTCAGCTGCCAAAAATGGGTTTGGGGCATACTTTAAACCACCCATAGGAACCATTGTCATTGATTCGGTACCCCCGGCGATAATCGTCTTTGCTTCACCTACCATGATCGCATGGGCCGCATGAACGATCGTTTGCAGTCCAGAGGAACAAAAGCGGTTCACAGTCTCTGCTGGCACGGATTGCGGTAATCCAGCGCGTAAGGAAACCATGCGCGCCACGTTCATCCCCTGTTCTCCTTCTGGAAAGGCACAGCCAAGGATAACATCATCGATTTCCGCTGGATCCAAACCTTCAGCTCTCTTAAGTAAATCACGGATCACTGCAGCTGCCGTTTCATCGGGACGCGTTGTTGCCAGACTACCCCGCTTTGCTCTTCCAATTGCGGTGCGTGCAGCTGCAACGATCACTGCCTCGCGGTTTGCATCTAGATTATTCATAGCTATCTCTCCTAATTCCTTAATGGTTTCCCGGTTCGCAAGAGATTCCATATTCTTTCCTGGGTCTTCTCTTCACCACATAAGGAAAGGAAAGCCTCTCGCTCAAGGTCCAGAATGTATTGTTCATCTACCCAAGCTGGCCGACTGATTTCTCCCCCAGTCATCACATGGGCAGCTTTATTTACGATCAACGCTTCATGGTCAGTCATAAACTTGCCTTCCCGGAACATGAAGATGCCAACCTGCAATGCGGCCAAACCATCCCGCCCGGCGGCGTAAATCTTCTCTGGGAGTGGTGCCATATACCCGGAATTAACCATGTTCAGCACTTCTTTCTTAGCCTCTGCCAGCAAGTGGTCCTTGTTCAAAACAATCCGGTCACAGGGACCGAGAAAACCGAACTCTCGCGCTTCCTCAGCACTGGTAGCGACTTTGGCCATTCCAATCAACTCGATAATTCGCATCAGGAATGGAAGCGCTTCAACATTTTGGGTACGCATGGCAGGGTTTAATATCCGTCGTAATAACTCCTTTGTGCCTCCTCCAGCAGGGATAACTCCAGGTCCGATCTCCACCTGACCCGTATATAGTTCAGCACCCGCTACTACCCGGTTGGCGTGCATGATGATTTCCAAACCACCTCCAAGAGCCAATCCTGCCGGTGCAGCAACAACTGGTTTAGAAGAATACCGCATTCTTTGGTTGAGGTCTTGAAGTTTCTTTATGGCCATCTCCAGGGTTTCCCAATCCTGGTTTTGAGCCAACATGACCACCATAAATAAGTTTGCACCAGCGCTGAAATTATCAGCTTCTGTACCCAAGACAAGTCCTTCGAAATCTTGATCGAGTTTATCTAATCCTAGTTCGATCATTGAACTGATGTCTTCATCCAGGATATTCATCTTGGCATGAAATTCTACGCAAGCTACCCCATCACCCATGTCCAACAAGCTTGCCCCGGGATTCTTATCAATTAGTTTTTGCTGCTGGAGAATAATAATCGCCGGGGAAGGCTCTATGAACAGGTACTCTCCCTGTTCAGGGCTGTAAACGCCAATTTTGCTGCCATCCTGGTACTCATAGAAACTGGTTTTCCCGCTTGCCAGCATATCATCCACCCAGGGAGCTGGTTCATATCCATATTCTCGCATGCGAACCAATGTATCAGCGACTCCCAATATATCCCAGGTCTCAAAAGGACCTGCCTCATGGATAAATCCCCAGCGCACAGCATCATCAATTGGCTTAGGTGTGTCAGCGATCTCAGGAATTCGCTCAGAGGCGTAAGCCAAACCTTGGTATGTGAGCGCCCGCACCAGTTCACCTGCACGATCTTCAGCAGTTAACATCACTTTCACACGCTCACCCAAATCATCCTCATCTTTCGCTTCCCCGATGGAGTCGAATTTGGGTTTCTTGGGAGGTTCGTACTCTTTGGTCTCCAGATTCAGAACCCAAAACTCTTTTCCACCACCGTCTTTGATGACTTGTTTATAGAATCCTTGTTTCGTCTTCGTGCCCAACCACCCATTCTCAACCATTGTATGAATCAGCTCGTTCGATCTATCAGCCTCAAGATATCGCAGAGCATGCTTATCGTGCGGGATGGCTGGCACGAGATTCCGTCCTACATGCTCCCATACATCGATCCCAACCAGGTCTATTAATCGAAATGTGGCAGTTTTCGGTCTCCCCATTATCGGTCCCGTGATGGCATCTACTTCCTCCACTGTGTATCCATGCTCGAGAATGTAATCGAGACCGAACGCACCACCGGCAAATCCCAGCCGGTTGGCAATGAAGTTCGGCGTGTCTTTGGCGATGACCACACCTTTTCCGAGCCTGTATTCCAAGAAATGGTTGATGAAGTCGAAGACTTCAGAATGCGTATCTTTAGTTGGAATCACCTCAACCAATTTCAGGTAGCGGGGAGGGTTGAAGAAATGCGTTCCCAGAAAGTGTTCTCGGAAACTTTGCGTACGCCCTTCAGCGATGGACGAGACAGGAATCCCAGAGGTGTTCGTGGAGACTATCGTATGCTCCCCGCGCACCTTGTCAATTCGCTCCATTAACTGCTGTTTAATTTCCAAATTCTCGATGATCGCCTCGATCACCCAATCGGCTTGATGGATAACATCAAAATCATCCTCAATATTACCAATTGAAACCAGGGCTGCATGTTCAGCAGTGAAGAAGCTCGCCGGACGTGATTTTAACGCCCGTTCTAAACCCTCCTGGACGATACGATTTCTGACTGTTGGATCGTCCAGGGTCAATCCTTTCTTCTCTTCCTTTGGGCTGAGACTGTTCGGAACGATGTCCAGTAACGTAACTGGCACCCGGATATTCGCCAGGTGAGCAGCGATGGCAGCCCCCATCGTTCCGGAACCGATCACTACTGCTTTTCTGACTTGGTATTTCATAACGCCTCCTTGGAAGAACAGTGAATCCTAAAAGTTTTTATCGAGAAATAGTTTTTCTTTTAAAGAAAAAAGAAATCTACTATTCCCATAAGTTATCGTAGCTGACTGCCGCGATAACCCAAGACATTGCGGGCGACAACTAGTAGATTTATCTGACCTGTGCCTTCATAGATATCGGTAATCTTTGCATCACGGAACCATTTCTCAAGCAGATGATCACGTGTATAACCGATCGGACCCATGATCTCAACGGCTTTCTGAGTAATTTTCGTGACGATGTCGCCTGCACGGACTTTACTCATCGATGCCTCAAGAGGATTCGGCTTGCGATTGTCTGCCATCCAAACTGCCTTGATCACCAACAACCAGGCTGACTCCAGCATGAGTTCCATGTCGATCACATCTCTCTCGACACTGGACAATTTCTGGCGAGGTAATCCATAGCGGATGGTCACACCTTGCTGCGAAAGCAACTCCTTGAGCAATTCCAACGTCGCTCGCGCCACCCCAATTCCAGTTGCTGCAACCAACGGACGCGTAGCATCAAAGGTTGCCATGGCACCCTTGAAACCTTTGGTTTCTTTTTTCGGAATCTCTGGGCTGCCAAGGAGATTCTCAAAAGGTACCCGGGCGTCCTGGAGGATAATCGAAGCCGTATCGCTGGCCCGGATGCCCATTTTGTGCTCTAGTTTGGTTACCTTAACTCCCGGCGTACCTGCTTCTACCACAAAGGATCTTATCCCTGCCCGACCAGCAGTTGGATCTATGGTCGCCCATACAACGACTAAACCATCACCCTCTTCCAGCGACATCTTCCCACCAGTGACGAAGATCTTTTCCCCGTTTATCACCCATTCGTTAGTTTCTGGGTCTAATACAGCGCTTGTGCGAATTGCAGAGGTGTCTGAACCACATTGGGATTCAGTCATCGCCATAGCACCAAATGCTGGTTTTTCCTGCTGGTAGCGCTCCAGGAATTTCTTTTTCTGTTCAGGTGTTCCAGTGGCTTCTACTGCAGCGGCTCCAAGAGATCCTCCCGGTGTTACCAGGTACATACCCACATCCCCCCAGGAAAGCGTTTCAAGCATGAATGCTAAGGATTGGTATCCAATCGGTGGGTACTTTTTCTTCTTTTCCTCTTTTTCCTTCTCGTCTCCACTATTCTCAGTGCTTGGTGCCAATGAACCTGCACCAACTGCCTGCAACGCCTGGTGCATGAAATTAATATAATCCCACGGTATCTCATGCTCATGCTCATCGAAGTAGCGCGAATGTGGGCGCATCATTTCCTCAGCAACAGTTTGCAGCAAATATCGTTGCTTC
>DAOVCZ010000224.1 GCA_030669775.1 Chloroflexota bacterium
CTTCATCAAAGCCGGTCATGGCTAAATCGGTTGGACTGGGTTTCATGGAGAAGATGTACTGGTCTTCCAGCATTTCTGCCATACCGCCAATGTCAGCCCAGGGTGAAACAGAAACCCGCCGCAGGTTGGGGATCTCTTTCATAATATGCCAGCGGTTGTCTAGTGGCTCGCAACACCCATAACAGTTATAACCAAAGCGTTCCTGGATGGGTAATTGGTAAGGAAAGATGAATTCAGCGAACATCTCCGGCGAGACTCCCACCGTTTCCTGGCTCTCGGTGAAACCCCACATATCACATGTGCGCACGTGACCATCGAAATCGGATTGTGGCAGCTCGTTTGTCCACCCAAACCCCCCGGAACCGACATAGGTGCTGTCATTGTTCAGGCTAAGCAGGTCGTTCTCTTCCAGGAAGTCAAGCTTTGCCAGGTGTCCATCCCGCAGGATTGCCATCAAGTGATGTAGATCATCTGGATGATCGTACATATCATACATGATCTGCTGCAGGCCGCGTAAATTGACCAGTGTCCAGGTCATGCCTAAGGTCCACCACCACGCGGTTCTTAGACGCACCGGAAGGATGTCTCCGAGGGTGTCATTTGCCAGCTCAACAACGCGATCAGTGGCTTCGTGATTTACCGTTATTATGGGGAAATGCAATTTGTCAAGATCAGCATAGCTTTGTAATGGAGATTCCCAAACGTAGGAGCCTCCATCCTTACCACCGATTTTCTTTTCTTGCATGCCCCAGTCGCTCTCTTCGTACACATGGGACACAATGAAATAAGGTTCAACAACCCGGTCGTCGCACATCTCCGCGCCCCAGAAGATCTCTTTACGGAGGGTCATCTCCCATCGTAGGGCCATCTCTCCTTGGCACTCGAACTGGTCGATGGTGATAATCTCGTTCCAGCCGTTCTCTGGATCGCAAAAGACCACCGGACGGGTTGGTTTCAGCGTGTTAAGCCGGTACCATAGATCACGTTTCTCACCCTCAATGGGACGGGCGGCCAGTTCTGCTACCTGGTTGGCCAAGCGTCTTAATATTTCCCGGTCTTTTGTACTGATGGTCGATTCGAGGGCGAATTCTCCCTGAGTTCGCAAGGTGGCTTGCGTTTGGTCGAACATGCTTTTTCAACCTCCAAATACTACCTAATTTCAAATTAAACTGCTGACGATCTCTGGACTCGTTTTTCGATAAATAGGTCCAGCAGGACAGAGAATAAAATCACTATCCCGAACACCATAAATGTCCACTCGTAGGGTAGTCGGGATAGCACAAGCGCGTTTTCAATGACAATAATGATCAGCGCGCCCAGAAAAATGCCGACCATATTTCCGATGCCGCCTCGTAATGAAGTGCCGCCTACCACCGCGGCTGCAATTGCGCTGAATTCCCAACCAGTGCCCACCCGGGATGAGAAAGCAGATAGGCGCGTTATTTGGAGCACAGCCGCAAATGCGGTTAAAGCACCAACGATAATGAAGGTCGTGGTTTTCACCATATCGGTATTGATCGCCATGGCTCGGGCCGCCAGAGCGTTATCCCCTGTGGAGAAGATCCAGTTGCCGAACCGCTGGGAGTGTAGCACCAGGGTCATAATGATAACCAGGAGCAAAAACCAAACGGCTTGCGCAGGAAGGAAGCCAAACCACTCTCCAGTGAAGAGGTGGGTGAAAAGGGGATAGGCATCCAAGTGAATAGCCTGCATTTCGCCGCGGGAGAGCATCAGCGTCAGGCCTCTCCAAAACATCATGGCACCCAACGTGGTGATGAAAGAGACGATTTTGCCTTTGACAGTGATCACCCCATTGATTAAGCCGGTCATCACACCAGCTGCCAATGTGATCAGTAAGCCAATAAACGGGTTAAGGGATAGTTCGTTTGTCCAGGTGAACACCAACGAACAAAAAGCAAGAACAGAACCTACCGAGAGATCGAATTCTCCGGCGATCATCAGCAGACCAACACCAAGAGCAATAATGCCGAACTCGGGCCCAAAGGCTCCCAAGAGTTTTAGATTTGCTACTCGAATGAAATTGTTATCAGGGGAGTAGAGCGTGAAGAAAACCACCACGGCAACCAGGATGGCGAAGACTCCCGCAACCCTGTTTCGTGCCAAGAATCCCATTAACTTGTTGTCATTATTCATTTTTGTGCCCAATCCTCTGGTGGTTTTATACTTCTTCTCCTAAAGTACCTCGGACAACAATCTTGGAGATATCATCCACGGTGGTATCTTTGGTTTGCATATTGGCCAGCTCTTGCCCATGGGCGATGACCACAATCCGGTCAGCAACTGAGTAAACATGGTAAAGGTTATGAGCGATAAAGATTACGGAAATTCCCTTTTCCTTGCCTACTTGCACGAAATCCAGCACTTCCTGCACTTCTTTGACGGAAAGCGCGATGGTTGGCTCGTCGAGGATAACCAACTTGGCTTCAAAGTGAATGGCGCGGGCGATGGCAACACCTTGGCGCTCCCCCCCAGATAGAGTTGATACCATGACATCCGGCGAACGCAGATGCAGCCCGATACTGGCTAGAGCTGCCATGCTTTCTGTATTCATGGTGCTCTTTTCCATGAACCCAAGGGTTGAGCTGGGTTCTCTGCCCATGAAAACATTCCTGGCGATGCTGAGGTGAGGGGCTAATGCCTGCTCCTGGTAAAGCGTTTCCACACCTAAAGCGCGGGAGTCTTTCGGAGAGGATAACTTCACTTCGTTACCTTCCCAGAAGATTCTGCCCTCATTGGCGCGGTGATATCCTGAGATAACTTTGATCAACGTGGATTTCCCAGCGCCATTATCCCCTACCAGGCCCACGACTTCACCTTTATTGACCTCAAAATCAACACCCTTGAGGGCGTGCACCTTGCCAAACCATTTGTGAATGCCTTCCAATTTCAGCAAGACATCAGAGTTTCCACTATTCGCTGACATATCTTTTTTCCTCACAAGAATCTATGTTCAAATTAATTCGACTGGCGAACCATTCGCCGATTCACATAGGTGTTGAGCAATACAAATATGATCACGGCCATACCAATAAACAATTCCACGCCAAATACAGGCACTTGTAACAAGATCAGGCCATTCTCAACAATGCGGATGATGAATATGCCCAGCACAATTCCCAGCATACTGCCTACCCCACCTCTGAGAGAAACGCCTCCCACTACCACGGCGGCGATGGTCTTTAACTCGAATCCAATGCCTTGAGTGGCAAAAAAGGAACCTAACCGCACCACCTGCATCACTGCTACCCAGGCGCACAACACGCCGATGATCATATAGCAAATGGTTTTCACCATGCGGATGTTGATGCCCATTGCCCTGGCAGCTTCCTGATTGCTGCCAGTTGCGTAGATCCAATTCCCAAATTTAGTCTGGTGCAGCATGAGGCCGAGAATTACTGCGAATAACAAGAACCAGATGATTTGGACTGGAATCGGTCCTACTTGCCCGGTCAAGACTGATTTAATAGGTGAATCGGAGACGTATTTAAGGATGCTGATCGGCATCACATGGCTTAATCCTAAAAGGAGTCCGCGCCAGAACAGCATCGTGCTCAAGGTGATGATAAAGGAGGGCAGCCCGGTGCTGACCACCAGAAGCCCGTTGATTAATCCAAACGATGCTCCAACCGGGAGTATCAGGATGAACGCTAACAGGGGATCAATCCCA
>DAOVCZ010000258.1 GCA_030669775.1 Chloroflexota bacterium
TATCGGCTTCGGCATCTCAAATTCAATCATTATTTCCTCCGTAAGTCCCAGATGTTGTACTTTTAGACCATCGCTAAGCCAGTGAAAGTCGCTATACCACGACCGCAACGCATCCACATCTCTACTGGATGCTCACGAATATAACCATGACCACCCAATATCTGAACTGCCCGGTCGGTGACCATCATCGCCATATCTGTGGCACCTGTGTACGCGAGATAGGCATATTTACTCGCTTCATCTTTACCTTCATCGATCATCCAAGCAGCCTCCCAGGTGAGCAAGCGAATCGCTTCAATTTCTGTCACCATCTCAGCTAGCATAAAGGCGATGGCTTGCTTTTGGGCAACTTTCACTCCGAATACCTCCCGGTCCTTCGCATAATCGCGAGAATATTCGAATGCAGCCTTCGATAGTCCTACACCCAGAGCTGCAACCGCCACTCGCGAGGCATCAATAATGGAATTGAAATCATGGTCGGGCTGATCGCCGAGCCGGTTTTGTTTCGGAACACACACTCCATCCAACTTTAATTTGTATAACGGGAGGGCGTTTATTCCCATCAAAGCTTGACGATTACCAACTACCAAACCGTCAGTTTCCGCGGGTACGATAAAACCTTGGGTTTTACCATTTAATTTCGCATAAACGATGAATGCCTCAGAATCATCCGCATAGGGTACAAGAACCTTTTCTCCTTTGAGGAGATAACTATCATTGTTATCGGACGCTACGGTGTCTAGAGCATTTGGGTCAAAATCAAAGCGTGGTTCGACCAAAGCAGCAGTATACGGCCTCCACTCCGCTTCAATGACCTGTGGTAAGTATTTTTCCTTTTGCTCCTCACTCCCTGACAGGAGGATTGGAAGGACAAACAAACCAGGATTGAGAACAGCAAATGCTCCTGCTAGGTCGCCCCATGCTAATTCCTCAGCAGCTAATACACCGGTCAGCGCAGAATGCTCACCGAATCCCCCATATTCTTCTGGGATTGAAGCTTGCAGGATTCCCAACTCCCATCCCTTTTCAACTAAATCTTCAGGCAAATGGCTCGTTTCATCTGCATCGTGTGCTGCAGGTCTCAAATCATTCGTCGAATAACGCTGAATGGCATCAATCAGCATTTTCTGTTCATCGGAGGGCTCAAATGCATACATATTTTTCTCCTTCGTAATGCCTACCTGAACACAAATATGCCTTGTTAATGACGCTTGTAAAAAAGCGTAATCGGCTCTTTTGTGCTTTCCAATTGGTCATAATTGTCGATAGCGAGCAAACCACGCTGGTATAAGTATTCAACATGAGCACCAGCTTCTTCTATCGCCAGCAGCGCATTGTATCCATTCGCTTTCCTGAATAAAGATTTAGATAGATCTTGAATCGTTTGCGTTGACCTAAAAAACTCCATCACCATCTCCAAACGTTCCATGTGCATTGCACGGATTTCCATTATCCTGGCGGGTAAATCAGTGATCACTTTTTTGTGGCCGCAAAGGGCTAGCTTGATACCATCTGACCATAGCTCCACAGCATCCAACGAGTGCAAATAATGATCGAGACCGGTCCAGGAAGTCAATTGTTCAGGTGCCTGATGGGGAGTGATATCCGATAAAATGTGGTCCCCACAGAAGAGAATGTCATGGAGACGGATCACGACATGACCGGCACAATGACCAGGGACGTGCAAGAACTCAAATTCGCCCAGAGTCATGTTGATGTCTTCATAGCTGAAGTCCACCGGAAGAGACTGAAACAATTGCTTCGTGAACCGGTATAGTCCAAGCAGGTTTTCCCGGCTCTCCGCCTCAACACCTGCTTCGATTAAATAATTTTCTAATTTACGCAATATGAGAACGCGCCGTTCTTCATAATTTGTTAGATTGCGACGATCCAGCTCATGCACACCCACCAGAGCATTCGAATTCGAGAGGATATTGGTTAATCCACCAAAATGATCGATATGCCCGTGTGTGATCAGCACATGGGTTAAGTCTTCTAAAGTGAAATTGCGACCAGGATCTGCTAATCCAGCTTCTAGAATTCCATTGGTCAGCTGCTGATTCGAATCGCCAATTCCTGATCCGGCATCGATCAGTACAAGTTCATCCTCATAGACTATAAGATAGGCAAATGCCCAAAACCCAGGAAAAGCTTCAACTGGAATTTGATAAACTCGTGCCCCCAATGAGGTTTCGAAGGTTTGCAATTCTTTCATAACCTTCATCCGGTCTCCAAATTATTATCCCTGTTTGTAAGCCCCATCAGGAAAAGATCCGAAAGCTGATCGGCGATGTCCTCTGCGGACATAGGTCCATCAGCTCGAAACCAGGTCACTGTCCAGTTAAAGACTCCCAGCAAAGCGCGGGCAGATAATGATGGATGATCACAGGTGAAGTTACCGGCATCCACCCCTTCCTGGATCAATTCTACCCATATCTGCTCAAAGCGATCCCGTTGAGGGATATGCCGATCATGATAGTCTGGTTCAAGCGAACGGTATTCAAGCAGTAAGACAGAGGCCAGATCTTGGTATTCAGCTAATGTGCTTAAATATGCACACGTTGCTCTCCGCAATCGCTCATCCGGTGGTCCTGAATCATCGATCGCCTCCTCTACACGATTAATAAGAATATCCAGACCCCGGTTTAATAATTCAAACAAGATCTCTTGCTTGTTGGAAACATGGTGGTAGAGACTGGCTTTTTGCAGGTTAACTGCCAATGCAATATCCTGCATAGACGTGCCATGATACCCCTTCTGGCTAAAAATTTGAGCGGCTGCATCTAAAATCTCATTGCGAGTCATGTAATCCTACCGAACGTTCGGTAGTTTAAGCATAGCAAATTTCTTTAAAAAAGTCAACAAATTGAGACCAAACTTTGTTTATCAATCTGGAGCAACTTCACCCAAAGTTTGGTGTTTATATCTACAGCGTAAGATCATCTTTTTACGCGCAATATTCCATCTCAATTTTTTATCTTGAAAGGAGACATTTCATGGAAAAGGAACGACCGATTGGGGTAACCATACTCGCTGTCCTGGCAGGCATTGCAGCGCTGATCGCTGCATTTCATGCTCTCCAATTCTTGGGAGTTTTTAGATTCAACTTTGGACCTTTCTCTTTCCGAAACTTCAACCTGTTTGCCGCACTCATGTACGGTCTGCTGGTTTGGGTTTATGTTTGGTTGGTCCAAATGCTGTGGAACGTCGACCCATCCGCCTGGATTTTCCTGGTGGTGATCAC
>DAOVCZ010000189.1 GCA_030669775.1 Chloroflexota bacterium
GACCACAGCGGAATTTCTCGCCAGTTGTTGATACTATCCTTGAGAAATACAGCGTTTGGATAATGTGTGATCGTGAGATCAGAAAATTGAGAACCAGAAGCCGGGTATGGAAACATGCGTATCGTTGGCAGCAACAAGAGCATTGGTACGACCAAAATCCAAATCGATAACCAGAAAGTTGGTATACGGGCAATACCTGCCAATACCCGCTGCCAGATATTGGTACTCTTGTGTTCATTAACTAACATGAATTTTCCACTCACACCGGACTCCAGTCACAATGAGCCTTATAATCACTGTTCTATGTTTGGAGAGGTCGATTGTAGATTATAAACTTCAAATATCTGTACTTCTCCTGATGAATAAACGACTTTGTATCCTGGCTCGATTTTCTCCCCGCCAATCTCCCGCTCCCGTGGACCATAGAAGATGTAAGACACCTCAAGAAGAAATGCATCACTATCATTCCCATTTAGATCTCCCAATAAATTTACTACGACTTCTTCCATTTGTTTCGCGTTAACGGTTTCAAATGGGTGTCCGTAGAGCACCCGCCTGCCTGTGTACGCCGGGATAAATAAGCCCATTTCAGGGCTTGCTAAAATCAACGCCTCTCGAGGCGAATTTGATTCGAGCCAATTCAGTCCCCTCATTTCCTCCTCAGTCAAAATTACTTTCGGTTCCTTCGCTTTAACGGCCTGGACCCCTCCCAGAATGATCATCAAGTTGGTTGGCAGGATGAGCAAGATCACCAGGCAGAGTACAGCCAGGGCAAAAACCCTGCTCCTGGATAATAAATGATCCAAACCGATTGCGGCCAAGCCGGTTAAAGGGATCAAATAGCCCAGGATAAACCTTCGTTGCAGGCTCCAGGGGACATACAGGAGCACCAAACCCAAGCCTGCCCAAAGCAGCAATGTCCTCGCTGCAGCCTTTTTTTCACGCCAAACCCAATAAATCCCTGGAATTGCCAACAGAACCACTGGTGAGAAGGATATGATCAGATCCCAAATCATTGGTGAAACCGTTAAATTCTGTTCGTTCCAGATGGCTAACACTGGATCATTTTGTGTGACCCACACTTCATATATCAATATTGGTATCCCGCCCAGAAGAAGCAGGATTAATTTCCTGGATGAATCTGAGCGGCGTATAATGCCGGCTATCTTATTGATTCCCCGTGATTTGCTCTTGAGGGTAGAGAACTCAACCCAGAAATCCCAGAAAACGAGTCCAGCTAATACAATTCCCGCCACCACAACCCCAAAAGGAAGTACGATAGATAGTATGAAAGCTGCACCGAATAGAAGGATATCATGCAGATATCCAGATTTTTTAGACCTATCATTATCAGCATCCAGCTCGGGTGTCAGGACCCAGAGTAGAATCGCCATCCCTATTGGGAAATGAGGGTTAGCATAAGCAGACAGGAAAGGGTATCCTTCGGCAACCCAAAAATCAGCGGTAAACAACCCAAACAATGCGGCTAACCAGCCCATTCCAGAACCAAATAACGCCAACCCAAACGCTATCCATCGTGATCTTCTAGTTGTAAGCACCTTACCGAAAAAATGCCATAAACTGATCGCCAGCACAACAGCACCCAATAAGCGAGCCAGGTGGAAAGTGGTTTGCAGTGTCCCCCCACTTAACCTGGTGATTTGCCCTAGTGCCAGGTAAAACAGGAATAAGTAGCCTCCATCCCCAGGCTGAGCTGAGTAAGGCAGATAAAATCTCCAACTCCCCTGCCATCCTTGATACATTTTTGACAGATATGAATTGCCATCCTGTGGATTTAATAAAAATCCCCCAAACTGGTATTCACTGCCTGCACTTTGGAATGCCCACAGATAAGGCACTGAAATCAGCAAAATAAATAGGATCCCCATTGATAATAAGATCCAGGAATCGTATTTTTGCGTCATAAAATTATTGTAACCTTATTACCCAAGCATCCATTCCTATTGACAAAACCGTTAGTTGCAGCTTCCTTGCCGGTCACCTTTATCGTCAATTCTAGTGATTTGTTTATTGCCTCTTGTGTATATCTAATTACCCTTCTATAATTTTCTTTATGAGCCATTCATTTAAACTTTTCCGCCTTCAGCAAATTGATACCTTGCTGGATAAAAGTCATGCACGTTTGCAGGAAATCGATCGCCTGCTGGTAGACGACCACCAGGTGCAAATGTCCCAGCAGAGGCTCGATCTGGTGAAAAACGCTCGTTATGAGGCTGATAAGAGTCTTCGTATAGCAGAGCAGAATGTCAAGGAACAACGACTTAAAATTGAAAGATCGCAAGCCACTCTCTACGGCGGAAAAATTGTTAATCCAAAGGAACTGCAGGACCTTCAACTGGAATCTGAGGCTCTCAAAAGGTATTTGACGATACTGGAAGACCTGCAGCTTGAAGCGATGTTCGCTTTTGATGAGGCAGAGGCGAACTTCTTGGAGACCTCAGATCAGCATTCTGCTGTTATGACTCAAGTTGCCCAAGAGAAGGATGAATTATCTGCGGAGAAGGTTGAATTAATTCAAGATCTAGAACGACAAGAGAGCGAACGAGAAGCAGCGGCTGCCAACATCGATGTTCCGGATATGCATCTATATGAGGCATTACGCCAGCAAAAGAACGGAATCGCAGTTGCGAGAGTGCTCGAAAAAACTTGCGCTGCCTGCGGGTCAACGCTCTCTGCAACCACCTTCAGTTCAGCACAGGTGCCCACTAAACTGACCCGCTGCACAAGTTGTGGGCGGATTTTTTATGTAGGTTGAAGATGTCGGGATTTTTTCAAAACCTGGCCTTTGATCAGATCTCTTTTTGGATCGGATTTGTCGCTGGTGCATTAGGCTTGTGGCTGATCAGTAAATTGCTCCCTGCTCTGCCTGGTCTTGTGCGAAATATCCGCACTCGCTCAGGAAAAGCACGCTCAAGCCTGATCCCGGGAAATGCAGAACGACTACGCCAGGAAACACTCCGTTATGTTCAAGGGCTCCATCTGGCATCACCCTTGTTTGCCTTAGATGAGATTTTAGTCGAACCACGAGTTTTAGCCCCCCCACCACAGGTTCAACTGAATGAAGACAAGCCCACTGCAGATATTCTCAACCAGACTATCCCTTATTTACCGGATTGGCCTGAACTAGCCGCACGATATTCAGCCCACACGCTTACCCTGCCTGAAGCTCTCAGTGCTGGTGCCAATCTAATTCTCACTGGCGGACCTGGTTCTGGCAAATCAATTGCACTGGCAAATCTTGTATGCCAGATCGTTAGACGTGAAGATACCGCATCTGGTTTGTTGGATTACCTCCCGGTATACGTCCATGTGGCAGATTTGTTCCCAGAGGCTCACTTTTCAAATAATCCGCTTGAGCATATTCTCAATGCCGTTCACGCTTATGCCGACTCGATATCAACCAATCGGCTCGATAGTTTGCTGCACCGAGCTTTCCAGGCAGGACGAGTTCTATTCTTGGTTGATGGTCTAGATGAGGTTCCTCCAGAATTTCATCAAGAGGTGATTGGTTTTATCAACACCTTGCTGCAGGAATATCCTCTTGTTCGAATTGTGGTTACCTCCTCTCCAGAGAATTTTTCTGGAATGGTTGAATTGGGACTAGTCCCTGTGGCGATGGCAAACTGGAATGAGCACCAATATTTATTATTCATCCGTAAATGGTCCCGAAGTTGGTTTCGACATATACGTCCTGCCATCCAGGAGGAAGTTGAACAGATTGATCCACGCCTATTAAATGCTTGGCTGCTGGCAGAACACCCCGTAATTACACCTTTTGATGCCACTATGAAAACCTGGGCTGTCTTCGCAGGTGATACAGTTGGCCCAGGATACGTCGATGCAATTGAATCATATGTTTGGCGCCTAACCAATCATCTCGAAAAATCACGTCCGGGGCTAGAAGATTTTGCTTTGCAGATGGTGGCTTCGCTTGAAATTGCTCTTGAACTGAAACGCGCCCGTGGCTGGGAGGCAGAATTCGAATCGGATCAGTCTGGGACCGGATCAGAAGTAGATGTTCCTCAGAAAATACGTTTGAAACGTGGCAAGAAATCGACCCGAAAACTGCCAGGTGTTCTACCGGACTTACTAGAAAACGGTTTATTGGTACAGCGCGGGACAGGGCACTTAGCCTTCTCGCATCCCTTGATCATGGCATACTTGGCCTCAGCTGCTCTGACTGATGCTCCTATCTCCCATTTTCTCAGCAACCAGCCGGATTGGACCGGAAAATCATTGACAATGCTTTTCCTGGCTACTTCAAGAGAGATATCTCCAGAAGTTTCGGAAATGCTGACCCAAGATGACGATCCCTTATTGCGTAAGCCATTGATGATTGGTCGCTGGTTACGGTATGCTCCGCAAACAGCAACTTGGCGGATTAAAGTTATGCGCTACC
>DAOVCZ010000176.1 GCA_030669775.1 Chloroflexota bacterium
TGGTGGGGGTCATTGTTTATTGCCTTTCATTATTTGGAAATATGGACTACACATCCAAGAAATCTCCAGTCTTAGATGTCTTGTATCCTGCCAGGGAGCTGATCGATTGGCGGAATTTGGCTGTTGTGAGATAATCCAACATTGCTTGTATGTCAGTATCTTCCACTTGACCTTCTGGGAAAACTAAATCATATTGCTCTTCAAAAAGGGGGATGTAATCTAACCCTTCCTCAACCGCAGCAGCGATCAAGCCAATACCTAAATCTGCTGTTCCTGATTTAATCGCCTTTGAGATTCCGGTGTGTGAATTTAATTCTTGCGTGTAGCCGTTGATGTCTCTCGCTTCCAGTCCTAATTTTCTCAATTCGTTGTCAAGCCAAATGCGAGTTCCAGATCCGCGGTTGCGGTTTATGAAAGTGATATCCTTCCGTGCCAGATCATCCAGCCGAGATATGTGTTTAGGGTTCCCTGTGGCGACGATAATCCCTTGAGTTCTATGGGCGAGCGTGATCAATTTTATGTTTCGATCGGGGAAGAAGTGTTTGATGTAGGGGTAATTGAATCGACCTGTATCTGCATCAAATAGATGGCAACCGGAAAAATGGGCAGCTCCTTGTCGCAAAGCGACTAATCCGTCTATACTCCCGATTGGTAGAGTTAATATACTGATGTCTGGATTTCTTTTTTCAATCCCAACAGTCAACCTCTCCAGAGCGAGATCGTGGCTGCCCATAAAGACCACTGTCTTCTGTTCTGTCTTGGGCAGGATGATACTCTGGAGGAGAATGGCTTGAGCTTTGGCAGAATAATATTTTTCTGTATAACCGGGTGATTCTCTGAGTTCATTGAGCTCCACCAAACCAGAATCTTCGAGTCTTTTGATATGATAGCGGATCGCGGCAGGATATTCGCCCAGATCACGACCGATTTGCGAAATGGTTCTAGGTTCGACCATCAATATCTGGAGAATATCCAATCTTCTTGAGTCAGAAAGTACTTTGATCTGGTCCAGAGCTGATAATACTTCAATCTCGTTAACGCGGGTTTCCATAAAAATTCTTAAGACCTTAAAATTTATTTTAAGGTCTGTTTAGCGTTATGTCAACAGTTGGTGATTGAAATGGGATTAATCTATCGCCTGCGGCGGAATATGCCGGTTAGGACGGCTACAATGATTAGCGCAATCCCGATCAGTATCCATACATAATTCGATGGTTGGGATTCTATATCCTTCGGAGTCGCTCTTGCAATGGGTGTATCCGTATTTTGTTCAATTGGTGTCTCTTCCATAATTGGCGATGAAGGTTGATCGAGTAAAACAAATACCGATGTAGTGCGTCCGGGTACAGAGAAAGTACCGCTTGCTGGATCAAAATGGCTCTCCTTCACGACAGGATCTTTGGAAGATGCCTGTACCGGGTGGAGCAGGTATTCAAGATTCTGGAATTTTGGAATTTGGAAAGACTGGATTTGCTTATCCACATTGAAAACTACGACGAGTGAATCGTAGTTGGGATCTAACTGTAAATCATCGTCTACGAGACTCATGACGATTAATCCTGGTGTTTGATTGGCACCTGTATTGTGGAACATTAAACGGTTGATGATCTCTTCCTTGGTTTGAAGACGGAAAAGAGGCGAGCTGTGCCGGATTTTGAGAATCTCTTGGAAGTGCTCTAAGGCTGCAAGGATGTTTTCGGAGTCGGGAGCTAAATCAGGGTTGACCAGGTAAGGGCGCATGAGCTCCCAATTGGCTTCATTCTTATCTTTTGGCGGCAAACCAATCCCCCAATTGTTCTTCGAATACGTGTAATCCAATTGGTTAAACCAATCTCCCGAATTATAGCTATCCCGATCGAATGATTTCGACCGCAGCAACTCACCCCCAGCAAGATAAAATGGGACTCCTTGACTGAGAGTCACGAGATCTAAGCCCAGATTTTGCACCCTGACCCGCTCCTCGATGGATGTGTTCATGGGTAGTTTGTATTGGATAGCATCAAATAGCGTTTCATTATCGTGAGCTTCGATATAGACGATGTTTTCCTGGGGATCCTGCGTATAACCAGCAGGCTGGCCATTGTAATTTACCAGGGAGCCGGTAATCTGAATTCCTTCAGCGTTGATCAATGGATAATCTGCCAAATTCCCGGCGATGGAAACCCGAATCTGGTCTTTCAGGTCCAATAGGGTGGCCAGCTGGCTTTCAGGAGGGTTTTTTTCTAATTCATTGGGATCCGTGTAGAGACCAGTTACAAAACCCTGTTCCTGAATTCCTTGAAAGGGATTTCCTCCCCTGGCTGCATCACGCAAGCGATCATTGAATGACCCTATCCCACTCCCACCGAGATTGGGCTGAGTAGCATTCTGTCCACGGGCGTTATCTGCAACTTCGCCAAAGTTCCAACCTTCTCCATATAGGAAAATAGATTTACCATCTACGCCATCATTTTCGATTGTCAACTCATCCAGTGATGAACGGGCATTTTCCATATTCGAGAGCATGTGGTGACCCATCAAATCGAACCGGAAACCATCGATTTTGTAATCTTTTACCCAGGTTAGCAACGAATCGATCATCAATCTCTCCATCATGAGGTGTTCAGATGCAGTGTTGGGACAGCAGGTGCTTGTAGCCACATTCCCGTTGCTATCGAGGCGGTAGTAATATCCTGGGACAATCTTATCCAGTACGGATTTTTCGCTTTGACCAGAAGCATTCGTGTGATTATAGACAACATCCATGACCACTCGTAAGCCAGTTTGATTGAGCGCCATGACCATTTGTCGAAATTCTCGAATTCGATTTCCACCATCTGGATTTGTCGAATAACTTCCCTCAGGAGTGGTGTAATGGAAAGGATCGTATCCCCAGTTGTACCCGTCTTGATCCTTAATGGCTGCAATGGCGTTTTGTTGTTCTTCTGAATCAGGGGGCAGCTTGCTGAGTTCTGCAGAATCTATATCAAGCCACGTACCTTTGTTTTCATCGATAGTGGCAATATCAAAAGCGGGTAATAAATGAACGTGGGTGATCCCTGATTCAGCGATACGAGAGAGATGCTGCATCCCGACTGAGTCCGGATTTGTGAAAGCCATGTAAGTGCCGCGTAGATTTTCTGCCAGGCTCTCATCCGCGGCACTGAAATCTCGAATATGGAGCTCGTATAGAACGATATCTTCTGGGGCTGTGTAAGTTGGTTTGCGAATTGTGTCCCAAGCATCAGGTTTGAGTTCTGGATCATCCAAACTAACGATTTGACTGCGCTCACTATTAGTGGAGAGGCTCAGTGAGTATGGATCTGTGACCATATTTTTAACTACCGTACCAACCTGCCGGACAAAAACATTGACTTCGTATAGGTAATACTTATTTGTCCAATCCGCCTCTCCGGTAACCTTCCATATCCCGGAATCTGGGTCATATTCCATGGCGTGAATCTGACTTTGGGAATTCATATCAGGATCTGGGAAGAGATGTAATGAAACAGTTTTTGCAGTTGGAGCCCATATGTTTAGTTGGGGACGATCTCCCTGCCAAATAACGCCTAATGGGTCGCTGTTTGCATACAGGTCATCAAGGACACCGGGAATTTGTAAAGCTGTGGCACCTAAAATGCTTCCGTCAGGTCCAGTCACTGATATTGCGTACTGACCCTTGAGGATTTCAGGAACCTCATTAAGATGGGCAGCTGGGATTTTCAATTCGATGGCATGACGAAGGTGAGGGAACTTTTCTGCTTGCTTGGGGCTCAATTCATCGTCAATGAACTCAAGAAGAATCTCCTCGCCACCCATCAAACCCGATTCAATAACTTTAATAGCTCCCCTAGGATCGTAATGCAGCGTGTAGGTTGCCAAATGACCAAATTCAATTGGCCAGGCGATCGTGTCCTCCGTCAACCAATGTGCTTGTGCCTTATTCTTGATATCACCAACTCCAGCAGCAGTCAGTGCTTCCACTGCGAGTGCCGGCTCGGTGAACTGCTCACCAGATCCCTCGATCAACCAGATCTCGTTCCCAAGAAGTTCGATTTCTAAATTTTGGTCAGGCCCAGGGTCTTTGATATCTCCTTTGTGCACGATATAATTAAGTTCCAGAGCCCCTTCCTGCATCTCGACCAACCAGTAAATCCCATATTCATCCTGTCCATCAGGTAGGAGTGGTTCTGTCCAAGTCACACCTTCTTCTGCAGTCGGACCCCAAACGTGCAAACCCCACCCAGGATAATCTGCTTTCGTTCGTCGATAATGTAGTAAAACCTGGTGTTCATCTGGTGATGGTGATTCAGATAATGAGGGTGTCAATGCGGCGATCCCTGTCTCAGGGTTAGTGAATTGGGACTCTTGACCCTCAACCAACCACACCTCACATCCATTTTCAGTAAATTCTAAAATCTGGTCCGGTCCTGGATCTTTTTCATCTCCCTTGTGCACGATATAATTAAGCGCCGTTGAACCTTCCTGCATGCGGACAATCCAATAAATCCCGTATTCATCCTTTCCGGCGGGTTGTAAAGGAGCTTCCCAGGTGACTTCTTCCAACGTTTCACCCCAGACGTGTAATCCCCAACCATCATAATCCTCTTGAAGCTTCCTAAAATGGAGGGTCACCTCGCTGCAGGAGCTTGTCTGAGCTTGGGAGAGGATAGGAGGCACAAGCCAAGAGAAAAATGTTGAC
>DAOVCZ010000002.1 GCA_030669775.1 Chloroflexota bacterium
TCCTCACAGATCAACATCGTATCCCCGAGGCCAATTTAGACTATCTGCGAGCGCTCACCTTTTATCTTGAAATCGCATTAAAGGGTGAAAATCCATATTCAAGCGAACTAAACGACAAAATTGAGCATCTGCAACTGAAACTATCTGAACGAGACCTAAATGTTGACACATATTATCGGCTGTTTGATTACTATGAACTGCTGGGCAAATACAATTTAGTTGACAATCAAATTTCCAGTTTACTCCTCGCATATGATGATCCATCCGAGATATTACCTGGACTCATCACCTACTACGAAGAGTTATTAGAGAAAAGTGATCTGGATTTATCTGCGGGGGGGATTTCCCGGGTACGGGTACAAGCACAATTAGATGCCGTCAATAATCTAATCGCTAATAATGATTTATCATCCAATTGAGCCAGAGTATCGTGCCAACTAACCCATTAAATGAGTGGCATTTCGTAGTGGAATTGGAAAACTTGCAGAGGCTGAGAACATTATTTGGTTTCGCCCTACCCCAATAATTTATCTCAAATATCCTCAACCGCGATTATGTAGACGCAAACAGCAATTATTACACCGCTCCCAAGGCTTTTTCCAGGTCTTCCCGCAAGTCATCAATATGTTCCAAACCAACCGAAAGGCGCACCAATCCTGGATCGATCTCCAGAGGTGACCCGGCGGTTGAGGCGTGGGTCATAATTGCTGGGACTTCGATCAAGGATTTTTGACCTTGGATAAAATCTGCCATTCCTCACAATACCCCTTCTAGCGATATCTATTCAGTGATATTTAATTTCCCTTATTACAGGTTGTTCGCCGTGTTCAAGTAGTGGAATGATGAGCCTGCATTGTTTCGTTGTTAGTGTAGCAAATCACAAATCGATTGTCCACCCCCTATGCTTTGCCCAAACGCTTTAGCACAAGACATCATGGGTTATAATCTCAAGTATTGACCTGGCATACTTCTGCCAGGTTTAATCACGTCCGCCGAATATTAGAATTCCCATGGATATTTTCTTACAAGACCCGAGTGATATTCCACTGCCTCCTGACGAGGTCCGCATCCGAGAGCTGCGCGCAGAACCCTTCCCTGACCAACGTCGGGTGCGTATCACTTTAGAGATCACCCCTTTCCAGCAGCGACCCAATTGTGAAATCCAGGTTACTGATGTGAACGGAAACGTAGTCGCCAGTCTTTCGATTATCGAATCTATTGACCCAAAGATGGATTTTACGGTTCACCTGAAGGTTGAAGAACCTATCGGGGAGTTCGAAGTTTCATCGGATATCTATTACTACGAAGATGAAAAAACCAAAGATGATCCAGACACCCAATTGGAAGGAGAGACTCACCAACTCCCAAGCCGGGTCAATATCGTTGATAGCCGCCAGACGGTTTTTGTGATTGGTGATCATCCGAATTCTGGTTAGCAATACTCCCTCTCCACCGAGTTCGCCGAAATTTTTAAAATGAAATCTCTCCTTCGTTTACGCACATTTGTGCGTCCATACTGGAAACAGGTCGTACTGGCTTTGTTCGCGATCATTGCCCTGACCTTGATCAGTCTCACTGTGCCCTTGATCATTCGCCAGGTCATCGACCAGGGTCTTGTTGAGAAGGATGCGCAGCTATTAATCACCGCTGCGCTCATTTTGCTGGGGATCGGGATAGCGAGCGCCGTCTTAATTTTCTGGCAGCGATATTTAACTGAGCGTATCGCCGCCCAGGTGGGGTACGATCTGCGTAACCGCCTTTACGATCACATCCAACATCTCACTTTCACCTATCACGACCATGCCCAGACCGGTCAGCTGATCAGCCGTACCATCGAAGATGTACGTTCCATCGAACGCTTCACCGGAAATGGGATTGTGGAACTGATCCATTTATTCCTGCTCTTTACCGGCATTGTGACCCTGCTCTTTGTGGCTAACCCTCGCCTGGCTATCATCGCCCTTCTACCGATGATCCCCCTCATCTTGATGACCTCCAATTTCGGGCGCCGCATCAGCGATTATTTCCTGGCTGTGGATAACTCATTAGGTGAATTGTCTTCCCGCTTGCAAGAAAATGTGCTCGGTGTCCAGGTTGTGCGCGCCTTCGCTCGTGAGCCATATGAAATCGAGCGTTTCAACCATGCAAACCGCATCCTCTACAATGCCCGCATCACGGTCATCGGCGAATGGTTCAAGATTATGCCAACCTCACATCTATTGGTCATCCTGAGCACGATCTTGATCCTTTGGTTCGGTGGTCAGCTGGTCCTGGCCGGTGAGATGACGATTGGTGAAGTGGTCGCCTTTAATAGTTACCTGCTCATGCTGGCCGAACCAGCCCGGCAGCTCACCTGGTTGGTGAATATGGCTGGCGAGGCAGTCGCTGGGGTCAACCGCACCTTTGAGGTTCTCGACCATGTGCCTGAGATCCAGTCACCCCCAGACCCGGTCAGTCTTCCCCAACTCTCCGGTCGCGTCGAATTGAAGGACGTCGCCCTGGCCTATCAGGGTGAGGCGACCCACGCCCTGTGTGAGATCAACCTGGCCGTCGAACCCAACCAGGTCATTGCCCTGATCGGCCCCGCCGGATCTGGTAAGACCAGCCTGGTCAACCTGATCCCCCGCTTTTATGACGTCAACCAGGGAGCGGTTTTGGTAGATGGCATCGATGTCCGCCATGTAGACTTGGTGACTTTGCGGAAACAGATCGGCATTGTTCTACAAACCTCGTTGCTCTTCTCCTCCAGTATTCGTGAAAATATCGCCTATGGACGCCCAGATGCAAGTGAGGTAGAGATCGTCGAGGCGGCTAAAGCTGCCCAGGCCCATGACTTTATCCTATCATTCCCAGCTGGCTACGACACAGTCATCGGTGAGAGAGGAGTGACCCTTTCTGGTGGCCAGCGCCAGCGGGTGGCAATCGCCCGCGCTTTATTGATGGACCCCCGCATCCTGATCCTGGACGACTCGACCTCCAGCGTCGATTTGGGTACCGAGCACCTGATCCAAAAAGCCTTGTGGCGCTTGATGGAAGGCCGTACAACTTTTATCATCGCTCACCGTCTTTCAACTGTGCGGCGCGCGGATTTGATCCTGGTCATGGATAGTGGGCAGATCCTCGAACGCGGGGTGCATTTAGACTTATTGAAGCAAGGCGGCCTGTATCGAGAAATTTACGACCTGCAATTGCGCGACCAGGAAAAATTCCGTAAAGAAGTCGCAGCCTTAGATTTCACCCCAACCGCTTCTTATCCTGTATCTAGACCTCAAGGTTGGGAGGCAGAATGAGTACACCCCCTCCCGGCGAAGACATCGCCTTCAAAGGCTACGATCCGAACGTCTCCTGGCGTCTGCTTTCATCTTTAGGTCCCTACCGCTTGCAGTTCACCCTGGCGATTATCCTGATGTTGATCAGCTCGGCCGCTGCCGTGGCTGGTCCTTATTTGGTCAAGGTCGCCCTGGACTCGGGTCTGAGCGCTGGTTCGCTAACCGTTTTACGCCAAACTTTATTTCTCTACCTGTTCGTCGCCATTATCCAATGGACATCAACATTTTTACGTGTCTACCTGATGCCGCGTGTCGGGCAATCCATCATTTATGACCTGCGATCGAGCCTTTTCGAACACCTGCAGGAACTCTCGCTCAGTTTCTTTAGCCACTACAGTGTCGGGCGTGTCATCTCCCGCGTGATCAACGATGTGGGCGTCCTGCGGGAGTTCATCACCTGGGCAATATTGGCTATCGCTCGCGACCTTTTTACTCTAGTTGGCATCGTCATCGCCATGTTGAGCATGAACATGCGCCTTTCGCTGCTGACCTTCACCGTGCTCCCCATCATGGCAGTAGCAACTATGGTCTTCAAGAAATATGCCCGCCAGAACTACCGCCAGGTGCGAGCTGCGATCAGCTGGGTCAACTCTGTATTAGCTGAGAATATCAACGGTGTGCGGGTTGTGCAGGCTTTCTCGCGTGAGCAGGTTAATTATCAAAATTTCAGGGACGTTGTCAACCAGAACAACTTGGATGCGAACCTGCGCGCCGCCCGAGTCGCCTCCGCTTTTCCGGCTGTGATCGATTTATTAGGTGCCGCTGCAACAGCTCTTATCGTCTGGTTGGGTGGTCTGGCGGTCATACGCAGCCAACCTGGAGCAGCAGATGCGATCACACCAGGTGTTCTTGTCGCTTTTCTGCTCTATATTAATCGCTTCTTCGATCCTATCCGTGATCTCAGCCGTCGTTATGACTCATTCCAGTCCACTATGGCCGGCGGTGAACGGATCTTCGCCCTGATGGATACCCCCGTCGAAGTCCAGGATGCCCCGGATGCTATCCAGCTGCCCATAATCCAGGGAGAAGTGCGCTTTGAGGGGGTCTCCTTCTATTACTCAGATCAAGATCCAGATCAAGGAGAGCAGCCCGTTCTCCAACACATTGATATGCACATTCCCGCCGGCCAAACGGTCGCCCTGGTTGGCGAGACTGGGGCCGGTAAATCCACTTTGATCAAACTCATCGCCCGTTTCCACGATCCTACCCAAGGGCGTGTATTGATCGATGGGTATGATCTCCGCCATGTCACCCAAAACAGCTTGCGCAGCCAAATGGGTCTAGTCCTTCAAGATCCTTTCCTGTTTAATGGCACTGTCGCCGAGAACATTCGCTTTGGACGCCTTGAAGCCAGTGATGAGGAGGTACAGGCAGCTGCCCAGGCGGTCGGTGCAGATGATTTTATCCAGCGCCTCTCGCGGGGATATCTCTCCCCAGTTGAAGAGGGGGGAGCGGTTTTATCTGTGGGCCAACGCCAATTAATCTCATTCGCTCGCGCCCTCCTCGCAGATCCAAGAATACTGATCCTAGATGAGGCCACCTCCAGCGTTGATACACAAACAGAACGCTTAATCCAGCAAGCTCTGGCACGTTTACTGCACGGTAGAACATCATTCGTCATCGCTCACCGTCTGTCAACCGTGGTAAATGCGGATATAATATTGGTAGTCCATGATGGACGGATTATTGAAGAGGGTAACCATTCAGAATTGCTGGCATTTGGTGGAACATATTTCCACCTTTACAGTTCAGGATTCGAAGAATAATCAACAGTATCCTATTGATTGCAGAAGTGTTAGGTGACCTCAAACATTAGGGTGTTAAACTTCAGGTACTGGCCGGGATTACCGGTCATTGTTGGCAGTTAAAATTCCCGCTATTGAGGATAATGTCATAATGCCAACTGGTCACGAATGGAGATCGTCGATCGAGGGTGGAGAATTTCAACCTTCGCGAACAAGGTTTTCGCGCGGAGTAGTATTAACCTCCTCAGCGGTAATACTGCTGATTGCGACCATAATATTATGGCCAATATATCAGTTCACAACCAGTTCAGTCAGCGCTGGTGATCCAACCCCTGTCGCCACAAACCAAACCGAGCCCACGATTATCCATCCCTCGCCCACAGCTACCCTCACGCCAGCTGCAACCGCCTCACAGGCATTGATATCCCCGACAATGTTGCCTGTTTCTCCAGCCCAAGTAGTTTCTTCACCTCTTCAAGAGGGGTTGGTAGTTCTGGCTCTCTACGAAGCCGGTCACAGTCATCTCTTTGCCTATCAATCGATGGCAACTCCATACACTCGTCTTACTTCAGGTCCTTGGAATGATATCACTCCTTCTCTCAGCCCAGATGGCCGGTGGTTGGCATTCGCTTCCGATCGATCCGGACCATGGGACCTCTACCTACTCGATCTGCATAGCGGCGAGCTCACCAGTCTCACCGATACCCCGCAATTTGAAGCTGCCCCTTCCTGGTCCCCAGATGGAAATCTCCTGGCTTATGAAAGCTACGATCAAAATTTTGAAATAATCATCCGCTCAGTGTTTGATGATCAAACACTGTTAAATCTCAGCCAGCACCCTGCTGCTGATTATCAACCAACTTGGTCACCTCAAGGTCGCCAATTAGTTTTCGTCTCCAATCGCAGTGGGGAACCCGAGATCTGGCTGGCTGATTTCGACGAATATGGTGATGAGCGCTTTTCCAACTTGAGTCTAAATCCGGAGATGCAAGAATCAAATCCGGTATGGTCCCCAGACGGCACATCCCTGGCCTGGGCGGCCCTTCAAGAACGCAACCATAGTTTATTCATTTGGCATCCCGATCAAGGGGCGCGATATGTCGGTAGTGGCGATTGGCCCATTTGGGACCCAGACAGCAGTATCCTGCTTACTGCCCTTAGAGACGCAAACCAAACTTTGTTGACTGCTTACCAGGCATCGGATTCACAGCTGGCATTACCACCCGTGGTATTGCCTGGATCAATAACAGGATTAACCTGGGGTCGTCAACCGCTGCCATCTCCACTGCCTCAGAGCCTGCAACAAATTGTCTCAGAAATTCCTGAACTGCCATGGTCCTCAGGGTCCGGAGAGAATTCTGATACCCAGAATGGTCGCGAGCCTTTAGCTCCCCTGATCAATGTTCAGGCTCCATATCCCCAGCTCCATGATTCTGTGGATGAAGCCTTCCAGGCTTTGCGAGCAAAAGTAGCTGCGGAAACTGGCTGGGATTTCCTCTCATCCCTCGAAAACGCGTTCGTGCCCCTCACCGAACCCCTACCACCAGGAATGGGTGATGATTGGCTCTATACTGGTAGGGCTTTTACCTTTGACTCACTGCCCATGAATGCAGGCTGGGTAGTCATGGTACCAGAAATGTATGGTCACCAGACATACTGGCGGGTATATATTAAGGCGCGCTTCCAAAACGGCTCGCAAGGCCAACCAATGCGCCATATTCCTTGGAATTTCAATGCGCGCTATGCAGGAGATCCATTATTCTACGAACAAGGTGGCGAGATTGGGCTTGGCATCCCCGCTGGTTATTGGGTTGATTTCACTGAAATCGCCGCTTCTCTCGGTTGGCAGAGATTACCAGCCCTTCCCACCTGGCAATCAGCGTTCTTTGCTGCCCGCTTCAATGAGTTTTTCTTACCCAATGACCAATCTTGGCAGGAAGCGATGTTTGATCTCTACCCGGCTGAAGCCTTGCTCACGCCCACCCCGGTCTTTCCTCCCACGTTAACTCCCACCCGGACTCCCAGCTGGCCCATCATTTCTACCCCCTCACCATGACCAATCCGGGAAGATTACAGATCACGCTTTGGTTGCTTGTTGCGATTCTGATATTTGGTTCGGCCTGTCAGACAGCTGAAATAATAGAAACCAGCAAACCAACCTCAACGACGGTGTGGCTCTCTCCCACCCCCCTGCCTACCCAATCTACTCCTATCGGCAGCGACCCCCAACCTGCACCCAAGGTTCAAGAGAGGATCAAATTAGAGATCCCAACACCAGAGCCAACTCCGGAACCTGTACCATTTGATGTTTCCGCTCCCCAGCTGCACTCAAACCCATCCTGGCGACCCGCTCTTTATCCAGTACCATTGGCACTGACAACTTTCGATCACTTCTATTTCACCTGGCCTCTCGCGGAAAATGAAGCCAGCTCGATTGTAGAAGATTATCGCTATGGTGGCTCCTACTTCGAAGATGTAGTGCATACCGGAATGGATATCAAAATCCCGGTCGGTACGCCAATCCTTGCCGCTGGACCTGGAAAAGTGGTATTGTCTGGATACGGTTTGTTTTCCGGCAAATATGACCCAGATGATCCCTATGGACAGGTAGTAATGATTCGCCACAGTTTCGGCCATGATGGCTCATTGTTATACACTGTCTACGCCCACCTGGATCGGGTGGATGTCAAACGAGATCAATACGTTGAAGCTGGAGAATTAATCGGTTTAAGTGGAAATACCGGGAAATCATCCGGCCCTCACCTGCATTTTGAAATCAGATTAGACGAGACGGGGGAGGGTTTCTTCTCCACCAGAAATCCGGAGTTGTGGCTGGTTCCCCCTCAGGGATGGGGGGTGTTAGCCGGAAGGGTAATGAACACCGGTGGACGAAAAGTTGAAGGACAATTAGTGATTGTCCGTCCTCTCCAGGGCGAACAATTCTGGCGAGCAAATTCCTACCATCGCGGCAATATCAATTCTGACCCGTATTATCAAGAGAACCTGGTAGTTAGTGACCTGCCAGCTGGGCGATACGAGATCGTCATCAACTACCTTTCCAGAATTTACACCCAGGAAATTGAAATCTACCCTGGGTTAGTCAGTTATTTCTCCTTTCGCGGTCGCAGTGGGTTTACCACGGAGCCTCCACCACTTCCAGGTGCAGATTTCGATCCACCGCAATCTCCTTGACAATCAGAACGTATGTGCTAAACTTAGGGGTGAGATTATGTAAATACAACCTGGAATTAAGAAAACCCACTTGTGTATTGCGATTTTCTCCACTGCCGGATACAATCATTACAGGTATTAGCTTATGATCAGGAGAATAGTTATATGGCTGGAAAGAAATCACCCACCCCAGATGAAATGGATGAATCACGCCAAATCGCTTTAGACAAAGCGTTAAGCGATATTACCAAACGCTATGGTGTTGGGACGATTATGCGCTTGGGGGAATCCCATCTTTTGGATGTTGACATTATCCCGACAGGATCACTCTCATTGGATATTGCCCTCGGTACGGGAGGCATCCCTCGTGGTCGCATAACTGAAATTTTTGGCCCTGAAGCCTCAGGTAAAACGACGCTCTGCCAACACATTATAGCCGAAGCTCAACGCCTGGGAGGCACTTGCGCCTTCGTTGATATGGAACACGCCCTCGATCCATCTTATGCATCCCGCTGTGGAGTCGATATAGACAGCTTATTGATCTCTCAGCCTGATATGGGAGAGCAAGCACTCGAGATCACCGAAACGCTTGTCCGCTCTGGCGCAGTAGATATCATCGTAATCGACTCGGTAGCTGCTTTAGTCCCGCGCGCTGAAATTGAAGGTGATATGGGCGATTCACCGATGGGCATGCAAGCTCGCTTGATGTCCCAAGCTTTGCGGAAGCTCTCCGGGGCGATCAAACAAACCAATACAGCTGTGGTCTTTACCAACCAGTTGCGCATGAAAATCGGCGTCATGTTCGGTAATCCAGAGACAACTACCGGTGGTATGGCCCTCAAGTTTTATTCATCCGTTCGCCTGGATATACGACGCATACAATCGATAAAACTTGGCTCGGAGATCATCGGCAATCGAACTCGCGTGCGGGTGGTGAAAAACAAAGTCGCCCCTCCATTTCGGACTGCGGAATTCGACATCATGTATAACGAGGGCATTTCAAAATCCGGCGATATACTCGACTTAGCCACCGAACTTTCGTTAATCGATAAACGAGGCTCCTTTTATTCTTATGGCGATATCCGTCTCGGTCAAGGACGTGAGAACGCGAAAGGTTTCTTACGGGAAAATCCAGACATGATGGAAGAAATCGATTTGGCTATTCGACAGCAAACCCTTAGCGGAATAATACCGATGGCGGTTGGCGAGGATGAAGAGCTAGATCCAGCCGAAGAAGAATTGTAAATCACCAGGTTTTCAATCAATGTGAAGCCCGTCCATCTGCCAATATTCTTTATCATTTTTCTACTGGTTGCCTGCGCAGGGCAGGTAACTCCTACCCTTTATGTTCCCCCAACCCGGGAGAGCACTCCAGATATTATCACCCAGATCCCCTCAACTGCCGACCTGGAATCTGGAATAGACACACTGTCACCCGGGCCAACACCTTCACCTATCTGCACACAAGGGCTGTTTTTCCTGAGTGATATCACGATCCCAGATGGAACTATTGTAAACCCGGGAGAGATATTAGATAAGCGCTGGTTAGTTGAAAACAGCGGTTCCTGCAACTGGGATCGTCGATTCAGCTTGCGGTTGATCGCCGGACCAGACATGGGTGCTCAACGCGAGATAGCTTTATTTCCTGCTCGCAGCGGAGCTCAAGCCGAAATCCGCATACTGTTCACTGCGCCGCCAGACCCAGGTGCTCACCGCAGTGCCTGGCAGGCCCAGGATCCACAAGGAAACCTGTTCGGCGACCCCATATTCATCGAAGTGGTTGTACCAAATCCTTAGGTGTAGGAAAATTATTTCAATCAACCAATGAATGATCCCCCAGCATACAACCCCTTTTGTGAAACAGATACCATCCCCTTGTGCGGCCCATTCCCGAGGCGTTGCTGAAGCCGGAATGATATAATTAATTCGTAGAGGGCAACCCCTGCCAATGTTTGTGTTTGGTGGTGGAGCGATTCGGTATTCTCGGTTCAGTTCGTACCTCTTCTTGCTCGTCGACATCCTCCTAATGTACCCTTATCCATTAAATCATCCAGGCTTGTTTTATACTAATTTCATCGCAGAATGTCCCGGCAAGACACATGGTCCGGAGGCGATCGGGTGAGCGAAGAATTTACATTCAAAGGCGATTTCATTTGGCGACCCACTGCTGAATACATCGATCAGGCTCACCTGACCCGGTTCATACGCCAGCACAACCTCCCCGATTTTAATGCCTTGATGCAGCGTTCGACTGAAGATGTTGCCTGGTTCACTGAAGCGGTTCTTCAATACCTCGATATCCAGTTCTACACTCCATACAGCAAGGTTCTCGATTTGTCTCAGGGGATTGCCTGGCCGCGCTGGGTGGTTGGGGGAAAAATGAATATTGTTCATAATCTATTGGACAAGTATATTGGCAGCTCAATTGAAGACCGGGTAGCACTGATCACTGAGAATGAATCCGGGGTGGTAAATTCCTACACCTATGCTGAACTGTATCGTAAAGTCAACCAGGCAGCCAATGCGCTACGCAGCTTGGGTCTGGGCTCTGGCGATGCAATTGGCTTATTTATGCCCATGACCTGTGAGATCGTAGTTGCCATGCTGGCAATTGCCAAGATCGGCAGCATTATTCTGCCTTTGTTCTCCGGCTATGGTTCCGGAGCCGTGGTTACCCGATTGGCAGATGCAGACGCCAAAGCGCTCTTCACCGCGGATGGCTTCCAGCGCCGGGGGCAAACCATTAATATGAAAACCGTTGCGGATCGGGCTGCGGTTCAGGTTTCTTCCCTTGAACACATGATCGTTACAAACAACGCGAACCTGACGGTGGATATGATCGCAGGGCGCGACCATTGGTGGCATGACCTGGTTGAGAAGCAATCAGAACAAGCCAATACCGAGATCATCGACGCTGAGCAAGTTTTGATGGTCATCTATACCTCCGGGACCACCGGTCGCCCGAAAGGCGCTGTACACACCCATACCGGTTTTCCTGTCAAAGCTGCCCAAGATATGGCTTTCGGTACAGACCTGCATCCAGGCCAGCGTTTTTATTGGATGACGGATATGGGATGGATGATGGGTCCCTGGCTCGTCTTTGGGGCAATGATTTTGGGGGGCACATTTATTCTTTACGACGGTGCTCCGGATTATCCCAGTTCAGACAGGCTCTGGGAGATGATAGAGCGCCACCGTATCACTACCCTTGGCATTTCACCGACTTTGATCCGGAGTCTAATTCCCTCTGGAGAACAGCAGTTTCGCTCCTATGACTTATCTTCGATCAAATTCTTCGCTTCGACTGGCGAACCATGGAATCCCGATCCTTGGATGTGGCTTTTTGAGGAGGTTGGTCAAGGGAAACGACCCATAATTAATTACTCTGGCGGTACAGAGATCTCTGGTGGCATTGTCATGGGTAATCCCATTCTACCCATCAAACCAACAGCTTTTTCCGCTCCTTGTCCTGGTATCGCAGCCGATGTCTTTGATGAAGACGGCAAACCGGTTCGCAACCAGGTCGGAGAATTGGTCATCAAAGCCCCCTGGATCGGTATGACGCGCGGATTTTGGGGAGATCCAGAACGTTATGAAGAAACTTACTGGTCCCGCTGGTCTAATATATGGGTGCAAGGTGATTTTGCGGTTGTTGACTCAGATGGGCAATGGTACATCTTAGGTCGGTCTGATGATACGATCAAGGTAGCAGGTAAGCGATTAGGTCCTGCCGAAGTCGAATCAATATTGGTCTCCCATCCCGGGGTCATCGAAGCAGCAGCTATTGGTGTACCCGACGATCTCAAGGGCAACACCGTAGTGGTCTTCTGTGTACCCGCTATCGGTCATTCACCTTCCAATAAATTGAGGGAAGAGTTAAAGAGTTTAATAGTATCTTCTTTAGGAAAACCGCTGGCACCCAAAGAAATTCTTTTTGTTAGCGATCTGCCGAAGACGCGCAATGCCAAGGTCATGCGCCGTATGGCCCGTGCAGCATACTTGGGATTAGATCCAGGAGATACCTCTTCGTTGGTGAATCCCGAATCTATTACTGGTATTCAACAAGCCACCTAGGGAGGAGGAGCAATGCCCATTTGGTGCCCAGAATGCAATGCCATGCTTGCTGACGGAACAGAGGAATGCCCTCGTTGTGGGACCCATATAGGAACACCTGAACCTGAAGATGAATTCAGAGGTTCTGACATTGCCTGATTCAGTGCTTATACCTTCGCGATTATCCTCATTCCAATCATTGTTGGCGTGGGAATCGCTTTGCTCTGTCTCTTTTTATTTTTTTATCCGCGATTGATCCAACTTCGAACGGAGAAAATCCATGAATTTTGACCTGACTGAAGAACAACGCATGTGGAAAAAGGCTATCCATGATTTCGTATCCCGGGACGTCAAACCTTCCGCACAGATGGTAGATGAAGAGGGACAATTTAACTGGCAGGCCACCCATAAAATGGGACCAATTGGACTGCTCGGATTAAACGTACCCGAGAAATATGGTGGGGCTGGTGTGGATGCCGTCAGCGCGGCGATCGCCATGGAGGAACTCGGCTGGGGTTGTGGCAGTACCGCGTTATCGATATCCGCCCACAATGGTCTTGGATGCGCACCATTATCCTTATTTGGGGGAAGTGAACTCAAAAAGCGCTTCCTGCCTCCAGTTGCTACAGGTGAGGGAAAACTTGCCGCCCTGGCGCTCACCGAACCCGGCGCGGGTTCAGACCTTAAAGGTGGTGTTCGCACCCGGGCTGAGCTGGGGGGAGGCGAGTGGGTAATCAATGGCACAAAAATGTGGATTACCAACGCCGGCATTGCCGATTTCATCGTCACCCTTGTGCGCACCGATCCGAACGGCGGCTCTCGCTCGCTCAGCTTAATCCTAGTACCAACAGACACCCCAGGAATGCATATCGGACCCCCAGAGAAGAAAATGGGGTTGAAGGGATGTCCCACTCACCCGGTAACTTATGAGGATGTCAGGGTGCCGGAAAATTTCCTGCTGGGTGAAGTCGGTCAGGGACTGCATCAAACATTCACCGTTCTCGACTGGGGGCGGGTGAGCATCGCTGCACTTTCAGTTGGCCTGGCTCAGGCGGCTTTTGAAGAGGCTGTTCGTTACGCGAATGAGCGGCATACGTTTGGTGTTCCCCTTTCGCATCACCAGGCGATCCAATGGATGCTGGCCGATGCTGCTACCCAGATCCAGACTGCTCGCTTGATGGTTTATTTTGCAGCTTGGTTGAAAGACCTGGGACGCCCCTTCATAATGGAAGCTTCCATGGCGAAGCTCAACGCAACAGAGATGGCTGAGCAGGTATGCCGTGACGCGATCCAAATTCTCGGAGGCTACGGCTATAGTCGAGAATATCCCGTTGAGCGAATTTACCGTGACGCACGGTTAATGACGATTGGGGAAGGTACTAGTGAGGTCCAAAGAATGGTGATCGCCCGCAAGGTGATACAAACCGATTAAGGTTCTGCAGCGACTGCATAGGACATACTGAGCACCTCCCATTTTTGAGGGGGCCAGTAGACCATAAATGCTTTACCGATCACATTTTCCACAGGCACCACACCCCAGGCGCGTGAATCGGACGAATTATTGCGGTTATCCCCCATCACGAATAATGCATCTTGCGGTACAGTCCACTCCCCTCCCTGTTGAGTTTGCGTTTCCAGGTAGGGTTCGGAGATGCGAACACCATTAATAAAAACCTTCCCGCCCTCAACCATAACATGCTCACCTGGCAAACCAATCACCCGTTTGATATATGGATCAAGTTCAGGATCCGGTGGGTACTTAAATACAATGATATCTCCCCGGCTGGGATCACCAAACTGGTAAGACAATTTATTTACCACCACAAAATTCCCGGCCAACAAGGTCGGTTGCATACTTACCGATTCAACCCGGATGCGGGCTGATATGGTGTTGATGCTTAGAAATAGAAATAATGAAATAAGAGCAATTTCCAGGATATCCTTTATAGACCGCCTGAAATTTCCCTGTTCCGGGTTCTCAGGCGGAGGATCCGGATATTCTTTGCTGCGTAAGTGTTCCAAAGGACCCTTCCTCTACCAACTATTCGCTAACCTGCCTGTGTCCAGCTTCTGCTTCAGGGTCATCTGATAATAATGCTACAGCGTGTTCAAAAACCGGCAAAACGACATTAAGATTCTCTACTGCAGCCCTTGGGCTCCCAGGTAAGTTCACTATCAAAGTACGACCTCTGATCCCTGCCCTGGCACGGGATATCATCGCATGCGGCGTTACAGTCAGGCTGGCAGCCCTCATGGCTTCTGCTAATCCTGGTGCCTCCCGATGGACCACTTTTATTGTCGCTTCAGGGGTAATATCCCGAGGGCTGAATCCCGTGCCTCCTGTGGTCAGGATGATATCTAATTCCCCAGAATCAGCCCAGGTTGCCAAAGTATCGATTAATAACGGCAGTTCATCTGGAATGATCTCCACCCGGCTAACAGACCAGCCCCGCTCGCTGATCAATTCCTCAATGGCGGGACCAGAGAGGTCAGGTCTTTCACCCCGTGCTGATCTATCTGATACTGTGAGTATACCTATGCGCAAGAATTTTCTCCCCTCCTTCTATTGAAGATCTTTTCCCAATGCGAATAAATCCAGGAGCTGCCAACCACGCTTCTCATAAAATTCGATGGCTGGATTATTTTTTGTGATCAGCAAATATGACCGCAAGCAGCCTTTTTCCCGCAAAAGTTCTTCTAAGTTCTCCATTAAAGCTTTCCCAATCCCTTGCTGGCGATGTTCTTCATAAACTGCCAGGTGATAAACCAGTGCTCGCCGACCATCATATCCCCCCATCACCGCCCCGACGATCTTTCCAAGATGTTCAGCGACTAGGAATAGATCGGGATCTCTACCTTGTTTCTTGGCGATTTCTTCCAGTGTATCCGACCGTCCTCTGTGAACGCCCGGACTGGAATGATCCCACAGCTCAACAACCGATCCATAATCATCTGGAAATTGAAAAGGCCGGATATGAACTGGTTTTTTCATTCCTCATCCTGACCGACCAACTGCTTCCAGGGACCATGGATTCCATCATCGGTGACGCCAAAGTAGTACCGATATCCTTGAGGAGTCCGCTGAACGAGATCGTAGTTGGGGCGTTTACCCAGTTTTCCTTGGTGGAGCAAACCGAAATCACCCTGCCATTGGATTTCAGCTTTTTCAAGGTTTGCAGGTAAACGAGCATATTGGGTAAGCGCGTAGTGCCACAGCCGTCGAGCTGATTTTAAGGTCACGTTCTTGACTACATTCCCGTTCCGTAAATCTCTCACCGTGTAGAAACTACCTCCATCCCGTTCCTCCACACTAACCACCTCCACACCGGTGCGCGGCGCCAACTCAACTTTCTCATCCGTTGGTAAGGCTAGATCTTTCTTGCCTTCACCAGTATCCAGGGTTTCGGTTTTTCCCGCAAGCTGTAGGGAATCGCTCTTACCACGCTGGACTAGGCTGACGATCTCATCTCTAACAGCTTGGCTGGTTTCGGATTCGGTGCGCACATAAATCTTGTAATCGTCCACCACATATGGGGGATCGTCCCCGCGCGGGACAAGTACTCGTAGAATCGTCTTGCCACCGGTCTTATGGGCATCGATTGTGCAGTGCAGATGGGGGCTGATCCGGTTGCCAATCTCTTTTTCGAGTTGTACGATTGCTTGGTCTGGATTCGACATGCCGGTGATAGCTTTTCGCGGATCCGCACTAAGTCCCAGGAAAAGCGTTCCACCGTTTGCATTGGCGAATGCACTGATATCGGCCACCACTGCATATAAGCGACCACCTCGCACAGATAAGCTCTCATGAAAATCCTGGACGATATTGGCGCCCTCTTCACGCGCCGTACGAATGAAATCGTATGCCGGTTCAGCCTTCAAACGATGAGGCCTGGTCCTTGAAAAGTCATTGCTTGAGAAAAGCTCTTTCAATGCTCTGAAACTAATGTCTGGTATTAATACATCTGTTGGGCGATCACCAACTCCAAGATTGCCCTGCCTTTGCTTATCGGACGTCAGGCGATGGGCGTCAGAGCCTTGGATGCAGTGCATTCGCCGCGGGTACTCGGGTTTCGTGCCATTGAAGAATGCAGCTGTTGTGCGGCGCCCCTTTTTCTCAAGATCGGTAACTTCCAAGGCATCCAGATTTGGATCTTGAGTATAAGCGATCCTGGTCTGCCCTCCAAATGTGAAGCCCCTCATCGCGACGCCATGAGTTGAGTTGGCATGCGCGGCGATCGCCAATCCCCCTGCCTCAGCGATGGCAAGATAAGCGCCGATCACGTCCGTGGTGGCGCCAACTGTATCCGAACCATAATCAAGCTGCTCGGCTGGTATATTCAAATTGAGCAAAATGTGTTCGATCTCACGCAAGGGTTTATCCTCCGGGAAAATACCGAGGATATGAAAACCAAACGTCGCCGTAAATTCAAAACCAGCTAAAACTAATACCTTTTTAAACAACCGACGAAATTCATTCAATTGGACTTGCTCGTCAGCTAATAAGCGACCAGAGCTCTCCAAAAACTCTAATTTCTCTACATCTTCCATCATCTGCCGGTATCCAGCGATGGTATTATGATCGGTGAAGGCGATAATATCTAATCCTCGCGCTTCTGCTCGTTGTAATATCTCTAAATAAGTCACGCCCGGTTGCTGATAATCTACTGAAGCGGGAGTATGGAGGTGTAGATCCATTGTCCGCCATTGCATCGAGCCGCGTGTTTGTTTTTTTGCCACTTTTATCTCTCTATCCTAATGTTTGTTGTATTTTTTCTATCAGTTCATCCGGCATAAAAGGCTTGAGAATAAACCCATCTGCCCCTTCTTGTTGACTTCTATCTGTCATCTCCACTCCCGAGGCAATCAGTACCCTCACCCCATCTAATACAGGTTCCTTGCGTAAAGAATGTAACACATCAAAACCGTTCAGATGGCGCAAGTGTACATCCATTAATATCAAATCAGGTTTTTCCTTGCAAAGTGAATCGATCGTGTCCTGGATATGTTCTTCCCCCTCCCAAAGGACAACATCATACCCTTCGAACTCCAACAGCATTTGCAGCAAGGAGAACATATTAGCATCATCTTCGATCACCATAATTTTTGGCATATTTCTAATTGCTGCTGGATTTATTAGACTTCGTTTTCTTTTTATCCTTCTTTGAAACAGGTTCCAATGCTGCGCTGATGACCTGACTAACAGTATCTACGAACACAAATTTCATCCCTTTACGTACTTCTTCCGGTAAGTCTTCCAAGTCAGCCTCGTTGCGTTTTGGGAGTATCACAGTTTTCAAATTGCTGCGATGCGCAGCCAGGACTTTTTCTTTAATTCCACCGACAGGTAAAACTTGCCCGCGTAAAGTGATCTCACCGGTCATCCCAACATCGGCGCGGACTGGTCGTCCTGAAATTAAGGAAACCAGAGCAGTCGCCATGGTCACTCCAGCCGAAGGCCCATCCTTGGGTTGAGCCCCGCTGGGAACATGAAGGTGGATATCGGTTTCATCGAAGAAAGTGGGTTTCAGGGAAAAATCCTCAGCTCTCGAGCGGACATAAGACAACGCAGCTCTTGCGGACTCCTGCATCACATCTCCCAAGGAGCCTGTCATCTGAAAACCTTTGCTGCCTGGCATTCCAGTTGCCTCAATGAATAGTACATCACCCCCTGTAGGAGTGTATGCTAAGCCTGTGGCAACACCAGGAATCGATGTGCGTTCAGCCACCTCTTCATTACCGAAGTACTGTGGCCTGCCCAAGAACTCGCGCACAAGTTCAGGATTGATCTTAATCTTCTTCTTTTTCCCTTCAACAATCCGCGTGACGACCTTGCGGTTGACCGCACCGATCTCACGTTCCAGGTTTCGCACCCCCGCTTCGCGCGTGTATGAGCGGATGATCGTTTGTAAGGCTGGCCGGGTAAAGGCAACTTCTTCGGGGCGCAACCCATTCTCGCGTAGCTGGCGCGGAATTAAATAATCCTTTGCGATCTCAATCTTCTCACTCTCTATATACCCGGAAAGCATGATGATCTCCATCCGATCACGTAATGGAGCTGGGATTGGTTCCAGCAGGTTGGCGGTTGTGATGAACATAACCTGAGATAGATCGAAACCAACTTCCAGGTAGTGATCTCGGAATTCAACATTTTGCTCTGGGTCAAGCACTTCTAATAGAGCCGAAGCGGGGTCACCATGAAAATCATAGGTCAACTTATCCACTTCGTCGAGCATGAAGACTGGGTTTCTGGTTTCTATCCTGCGAATCGCCTGCAGTATTCGCCCCGGCATGGCTCCGATGTATGTGCGGCGGTGCCCGCGAATCTCTGCTTCGTCACGCACACCACCTAATGAGATGCGAATGAATTTTCTTCCCATCGCTCGAGCGATCGACTGTCCCAGAGAGGTCTTTCCAACCCCAGGAGGGCCAACAAAGCAGAGGATTACACCCTCTCGAATCCGTCGAATTTCATCAACTTTTTCGTCTGCTTCGAATTCCTCTTGGCGCTCAAGTTTCAATTTTCGCACTGCCAGGTATTCGAGAATTCGTTCTTTGACATCCTCCAACCCAAAATGGTCCTGGTCAAGTACCTTTCGAGCCCGTGAGATATCCAAATCATCTTTCGTCGCAATCGACCAGGGGAGTGAGACTAACCAATCCAGATAAGTTCGGATTACTCCATATTCCGCAGCGGCTGTGGGAAGGCGGGAAAGACGATCAAGCTCCCGGCGGGCCATCTTCTCGGCTTCCTCAGGCATTTCTGCTTTTTCAATCTTTTGCCGGAACTCTTCTGCTTCTACGGTTTGTTCGTCTGCTTCACCCAATTCACGTTGAATGGCTTTCAACTGTTCGCGCAGGAAGTACTCCCGCTGGACTTTATCAATTTCAGAACGCGCCTCATCTTGTATTTTCTGACCGATCTCCAGCATCTCAACCTCACGGGTGAGAATGGTGACCAGTTTCTTTAACTTCTCCAAGACTGGATCAAGCTCAAGAAGCTCCTGGGCATCATTCAAATCCATACGCTGGAAATTGGAAATTGTGTAAATCGTTTGTAAGGGGTCTTCCAATCCAACAACTGAGGCTACTAGTTCGCGTGGTATGGAAGGGATCATCTCGGCGATATGCTCAAACTGATCACGCGCATTTCTCGCCAATGCTTCCACTTCAAGATCATCCTCCATAACTTCTGGAAATAGTTTGATGTTTGCCTTGAGATATGGATCTAGATGGACGAATTCCCCGAGATGGAAACGGGCTAACCCCTGTACCAGCAGTCGAATTGTGCCATCCGGAGCCCGAAATAGGCGGTGCACTATAGCCACAGTGCCAACGGAATACAGATCATCCGGTCCAGGTGCATCCAGCTCCGGATCCTTCGATGCCACCAGACCGATCAACCGATCTTCTCCAGCCATCACATCATCTACCAACCTGATAGACCGCGGTTGACCGATGGTCAATGGTACTGCAGTCTGGGGGTATACTACGACACCCCGTAATGGCAGAATGGGTAGTTCAGGAGGGATTTGCTCGTACAGATCAGCCTCGTCGGCGAACTCTCCTTGCTCCGGGTCATCTTTGTCAAGGACGCGAGGAGTGATTGGTCTGAAGAGAAACTCTTCTTGGAGTTCTTCCAAATCATCAAACCAACTCAACAGGTCCATAATACTTTGATTCCAACGTGATGCAGGCATTATTTTTTCCGTTTACTCGGTTACATGGATCTTATTGGGTTGATCTTTCAGGAATACTAAACGCAGAAATCCGGCGATATACTCCGCGGTAACCTGGTCGGAGTCCACGGGTCCTGGCAGCTCCACTTCAGTTGTAAATTCTCCAAAGAAGATCTCCATCTGGTAGTAAGCACGGCGTTCTTGAATGTCAGGACGGTTGCCCCGCACAGTCAATTGACTGCCAGTTAACGAGATTGAGAAATCCTCTTCCCGCATACCTGCAATCTCAACCCTGACAACAATCGTGTCGCCAGTCTCATAGACGTCCGTTGCCGGTCGCCAGATATGCGACCGAACCCCATTTCTCCACCGGTTAGCTCCCTGTCTTAACGATTCGGACTCATCTGTGCTGTACCAGCGGGGTTGTAATGGCTCTGATTTTAATTCCAGCTCTTCCATCGTCCTCACTCCATGTTTCTAGTCAATACCAATGCTTTCCTGGCCGCTTCGAGAACAATCTCGTAGTCAAGCTCATCCCCTAAAGTTGGCAGGTATTCGACATAATCGATCTTCCCATTCGGGTCGACCACAAATACTACTCTTCGGAATATACCCTGCTCTTTCAATAATACCCCGTACTTCTCCCCAAATTCCGCATCCCTCTGGTCGGAGAGGGTGATCACCCGGTCAACACCAGCTGCCGTACACCACTGACTGAGAGTAAATGGTAAATCCATGTTAACCATCAGGATCGCGATATCGTTACTCAAGGAAGAATCTTCGATGTTAAACTTTCTCGTCTCGCGATCGCAAACTGCGGTACTCAAGGATGGCAGAGAGCCAATTAGCCTCACTTTCCCTTGCGTGCTTTCTAGGGTATTCATCGGCGACCAATCCATAGTGAGAGCACTGAATTACGGCGCTTGCTCACCAACTTTGATATCTTCACCGATAATAGTCACTTCCTGGCCTCGAAATTCCATCATCCTTTTCTTTCAACACTCACTCAACACCTCCAAGCAAAAACATTATCCTCGTCGAGGATCAACAATAAGTCAGCACAGGATTTCCTCCATTCTTCAAGGAGAGGAAACTCCACTTTGATCGCCTTGTTTAAGAGAAAGAAATTCATTCTCTTTACCCCCACCCAGGCGCCCCCGGCGGGATTCGAACCCACAACCTTAGGTTTAGAAGACCTCTGCTCTGTCCTTTGAGCTACGGGGGCATTTCTATATTCTATCAACACTCCGGGCATGGACGCAGCCCTTTATAAACCCGCGGACCAGAAAGTGTCTGGAGTATCACGGATGGAGAGCGTCCCAGCTGGTCTGCAAGTTCCACGGGTGTCAAAGGTGTATTGCCGTTAGATAGAAACAGTCGGAATGCGGACTCAACCAATGAGGTCCTCTCTTCGATAAATCTTGGCTGTTTTGAACAATGAGTTATCAAAATGTGCTGTAGACCATCCACCTGTTGAACTTCTGCTGTTTCAGGGTCTACCCAATCGATCACATTATCATCACGAATGCCTGCAAATGCTTCCTGATGCTCAGGACAAAGAAAGCTAAACAGGTCAACTCGCCAATTCCGATCATTTTGACCCCACCAATCAAAATCGATGTGAAAACGCGTCTGCAAACTGGGCTTAACCAGGCTAAAACGCTTTAGTTCCGTCACTTCACTCCTCCTGTTCGACTTAACCAGTTAAGACGAACAGCTTATTCAAGATCTTTTCGATCACGCTTGTTCCGAATCATCGAAACGAAAATGCAAGTCACCGACATGAACAAACCATGGGCGTGAGGCTAATAAAGCCAGAATCGGACCAGGCGGACATCGTCGAACCACATTAACCGCCGAGTATAACTCACTCGCATGTACGTGACCCTGTGGATTCAACTTGGTTAACTCTCTTACGATATCCACAACAACCCGCTCAAATGGCGGTCTTTCTTTTTGCATCCGCTCCCAAACTGTGTCTAAGGCATCAACATCAGGGACTGCAATCGCCATCCGTTCATCAAACGCGGCCGTGACAATTTGCTTGAGCATGGCGAAAACTGTGCCGCCGTCCGACCCAACCAAAACAGTTCGGATCCATTCCCGGCTCGAACGTCGCGAGTCTGCGGATATTACCACTTTCCCCGGTTCTTTTCCACGTTGGACTCTGACCAAACTTCCGGGCATTAATCCCTGGCTTTCATACCATTCTTGCAAACCAATTACATAACGTTTTTCATGTACCACCCAACCAGGAAAACTCTCTCCGCTCTTTCGATCCTCCAAAATGAAACGAATGCGTGGGGCTTCATACGCGGTGGGAAAGAGGTGTTCAATTCTTGAAGACAGCGGCAATGAGCCGACTCGCCAATGTGGGAAGTTTATGCTGACTACCACATCATCACTTCGAGCGCTTTCCAGCGTTATTGGAGAAAGCTCATCATCAATGTCACGCTCTAACGCGAGCATCTCCCCGCTGAGCAAGTCTCGGTCATGTTCAATCTCGTGATATCGTAGATAGACAGGTGTCTCGCGAACTTCTTGTGGTTCCAAGCGCTGCAGATACCACAAAACCTCACCAGCGGGTCCAACTTCATCGAAGCGAGCATCCTCTTCCAACCGCAGATCGAGCGAGAATTCCACTAATTTTGGGTTCTCAGAGGAGGGCAGCTCAACCTGTTCAAGTAAGGCATTGGTGGGTAATGGACCACCCCCAACCATATCGAGCACAGCTTCAGCCAAGTTTAGATGACCCTGGTTCACATCCACCAAGAGAGCTCTCGGAAACCATCGACCAGCAATGCGCACAAAATCTTCATTGGCCCCCAATCCAGTTTCGAGGCTTTCAACCAGCTGCTCACTGTAACCCTCGATCACAAATTGCGAGTTGAGCAGCTCGCTCTCCTGGCCGATCTTAGGTGGATCGTTTAGCAGGTGATCCGCGACCTCACTTGCGAACTCGCGTTCTTCTCCGTTCTCGAACTTCACCTTGATCACATTGAATTCAGTAATATCAGGATTTACACCAGGTCGTAAACCAATCACCTCCCCCTGTCGCCAACCCAGTGCTGGAAATATCAATTTCTGATTTTCTATGAAGCTGTCTTTGGGAAAATAGATATCACCAGCAGATGTACGCTGCTTTTCAAATTCTTCGATCTCTCGGCGAATCCGTTCCTCAACTAGCGCTGCAACTAGCTCATTCGGTGTAAGGGGTGTTTCTATTTCTAATAGATAATTGTAAATAAATTCTATGTCCTCTTCCTGGAGATCAAAGGTTTCCCAATAATCCTCCCGAAGTGACAAGGATGCCATTACCATAAAATCCTCGGAAAAATATCCAGCGAAAATTCGTCTTCCTGGTTGAATGTTATTACTGAATTGCTAGCTTATAATTATACTCTATGAACAAAAATGTCGCAGCGCCTCCAGAATTTATCGCTGCCCAAGATTAGGAGCAGGAGTTTTTATTATGTCAGAAGAAAAATGGGAATTAGTTATTGAAGTATCCGGTGAGCTCCAAGCCAATTTGTTGCGTAATCTGCTTGAGGCTCAAGGTATTCAAGTATTCCTCAACCAGGAAGGTGCTGGTAAAGCTTACGGTTTGACAGTTGGGCCATTAGGCCAGGTTCAAGTATTGGTTCCAGAACACCAAAGCCAAGAAGCACGCCAGATTGTAGATGACTATTATGCTGGTAAATTCGAAACGAGCGAGGAATTGGATTCAGAAGAGGGTGAAGACAATTAAGGAAAAGATCTCTCCAGCCAATCCATCGGGTCGACTTGCACTCCACCTGCCCATATTTCAAGGTGCAAGTGGGGACCGTTAACCCGTCCAGTCGACCCGACAACACCAATTACCTGACCGGCTTCTACCTGATCTCCCACCTCAACCAGGATCTCAGCCTGGTGCAGATACCCGCTGAATATCCCCAAACCATGATCGATCATGACCGCGTTCCCTCTGACGATCAGCGGTCCTGCAAAAACAACAACTCCATCCGCAGGGGCATATATCTCATTAACTTCATTATTATAGTTATAGCAAAAATCTATGCCAGTATGGAAGAAATTATACGGACTGCCGTTATAAGACCGGCGGTTGCCGAAAATATCGGTAAAACCGCAGGGAGATGGTGCCACCGGGCTTTGAAAAACACCTGTCCAAAGCCGGTTGGGGGTTACTGGCTCAGCTAATGCATTCCAGATTTCATCCTCAGGTTCGGTCACTTCAGGATCAATGGTTTCTTCCGGAACCTGCAAAGATATGTAGGTAAATTCTCTAGGTTCCACGTAGATTTTTTGTGAAAAACCGAAGGGGACACCATTCGCCAACTCGCCCTCTACTATGAGGGGATAAAGTCCAGTCCTAGTTAATGCGTGTACTCCTTGCAAGGCAACATATTCTCCCTCTCCATATTGGAAGAAGTTTAATTCATTACCGATCAACGAACCCTCGACGGTCATCTCCTCATTGGTATTTAACCTCACCACGGTTGTTTCACCCTGCATCAGGGGTTCAGGAGTAATGTCCAGTGCGGATATCTCCCCGGGTAAACTTCCTGGTCCATTTACTGAAGTCTTGTCAGGCACTAGCAGGACATCGCCTGGCACGACTCCCCAAGTCCCCTCCAATCCATTATTCGCCACGAATGCCCATGGGTTGACTCCCTTACCAATTGCCAGCTCAATCAGTGATTGTCCTTCAGCTAAAGCCAAGCGGTCGACAAGCATCTCCTCCTGGCTCTTCTCTGGTATCACCAGGTTATATCCGCTATACAATTCTGCTGGACTCGTGAGATGGTTCAAGAGGACGATCGTCTCCTGCGAAAGGTGGTAGCGTCGACTTAAACTGCGTATACTCTCTCCCAGGGGAACTTGTGTTGTGACCAAGACTCCCCCAACATTATCTATCCCTGGAATTACGAGCTCATCTCCCGCGGAAAGCTGGCCTGGATCGCTAATTTCATTCACCCGGGCTAAATCTTCCCAGGGAACACCAAATCGTTGCGCAATATCCCAGAGGGTATCCCCTTCCTGGACGATATAAACGGAACTGCTTGGTTGTTCCTCCTGTGCACGGGTTGCCTCTCCCAAAGGCAACATAACGAAAATAAAGGCCAAGATTAACAACCACCTTTTTGTCCTGAACAATTTCATACGCTGTCTCGACAATTTTTCTTCATATCTATTAATTAAAACACAAATCCCTCAAGGTTTCGAGGGATACTCACCTTTTTATCATTTACCCTCTTAATTATTTCTTCCCGCCAAGACTTCTTCAATTCTGTCAACGAGCTCGTTTGGTCTGAATGGTTTGGATATATAATCATCAACTTTAGCAATCTCCAATCCAAGTACCTTATCAATGTTCTGAGCTTTGGCTGTGATAACGATCACCGGTATATCTGCTGTTGATTTATCATGCTTAAGTTGCCTGTATATCTCCCATCCATCCATGTCCGGTAGCATGAGATCCAACAATACAACATCTGGTGAGTTCTGCTGTACTGCCTTGATCCCTACCTGTCCTTCGGCAATACCCTCGACCTGATAACCCTCTCGACCGAGAATTATCCGTACTAGCTCTACCATATCCTTGTCGTCTTCGAAGTATATGACTCTTTTACTTGTCTGTTTCATTTCCACCTATGATTTATTAAGCCATGAAATTCGGGCACCAAATAGTGTACCATAAGTGATTGGGAAGGATGAATTCAACTTGCGGACGTTCTCGCCCTTGCCATGCCTTCCACGCTGGGCTATAATCCTGCCGCGATCCTTCTGTGTTATTCAATGAGGAATGAATTATGATTGATGTAAATGAGCTTCGAAAAGGTGTTACTTTTGAATTGGATAATGAGCTGTTCAAAGTTTTAGAATATGAACACCATAAACCAGGACGTGGCAAGGCCACCATCCGTATCAAGGCTAGAAATCTGCGTACTGGAACGATCCTTGATAAGTCGTTTATTTCCAGTTATCGCGTTCAGGAAGCGGATTTAGAATACCACAACGTGCAATATCTCTATACCGATGGATCTCTTTATCACTTTATGGACCAGGATACATACGAGCAACCGGCCATCCCCGCGGAAGTTATAGGAGAGGCAGCTAATTATCTTAAAGAAAACTTGAACATCAAGCTCACTTTTTACCAGAATAAACCACTCGATATCGAATTACCGATCACGGTTGATTTAAATGTGGTTGAAGCAGAAGTAGCTGTTCGTGGCGATACGGCCACCGGTGTGAATAAGAAAGTCACCACTGAAACCGGGCTAAAAGTGCAGGTACCCAATTTCATCGAAGCAGGGGATGTGATCCGTGTCGATACTCGTACCGGCACCTATATCACGCGGGTCTGACGGAATTACCCATGGAAACACCTGCCGGTAAAGAGTGCCGATATTTTTTTGGTGATTATTACCGCGGCCGAAATCATGAGGAATGCCGTCTGTTATTAGCTGCTTCTCCACCCCAGAATTGGACTCCGGATCTATGTTTTTCCTGTCCGGTTCCAGAGATCCAGCTTGCTAACGCTTGTCCAAATATGATTCTCGAAGGTCGCGTGGATCGTCCCTTCCCCTATATTAATAAGAAAGTAAGCGTCTCAGCCTACTGTAGTAAAACTCTTAGGGATGTGGCTGAACCAAAGATCGGTTGCGGTGAATGCCACCCTTTGCCACCAATTTTCTCGGAGTGATTGATGAGCTTGACATTGCTGCTTGATCTCGATGATACATGCTTGGGAAATAGCATGGATACTTTCATCCCTGCTTACCTGCAAGCATTGGGAGATCATCTCTCCGACTTTATCCCTCCAGAAGACCTGGCCCCAGCCCTTATGTCTTCAACCCAGGACATGTTTCATAACACACGACCTGACCGGACTTTAAAACAGGTCTTTGATCAATCTTTTTATACAAAGCTGGGCATAGAGCCACATGATTTTACAGATCTTTTCGAATCTTTCTATATAGAAAAATTTCCTAGTTTAAAATATCTCACTCAGTTCCGCCCTGAAGCGGTGCACATGGTTGATGAGGCATATCAACGTGGCTATACAGTTGCCATCGCTACGAATCCATTATTTCCCTTGACTGCTATCCTGCAGCGCCTCGAATGGGCTGGCTTATCACCAAATAAATACCCTTTTAGTTTGATCCCTTCCTACGAAACTGCTTATTTCGCCAAACCCAATCCAGCCTTCTTCACAGAGATTTTGTCGCGACTGGGGTGGCCTGAGGGACCAGTCGTCATGGTTGGTGATAACTTCGATCATGATATCGCCCCGGCTCGTATATTGGGACTCGGTACATTCTGGATCGCCAATAGTGAGCATACATCCGCAGATAGAACCCATTCCTCAAATGGGTATGGTGGTGTGGACCAGCTGCTTTCATGGATCGATTCTACTCCTGGTGAGGATCTGCTCCCCAATTACAATCGCATTGAATCAATGCTGGCAGTTTTACGCACCTCGCCAGCTGTTCTGAATGCTTTCTCCTGGGAGTTGAAGGCGTCAAACTGGGTGGAACACCCCCAACCCGGTGAATGGAGTTTCACAGAAATAATATGCCATTTGCGGGATGTAGATATGGATGTAAATCTACCTCGCATCGATAAAATACTCACTGAACTCAATCCTTTCTTACCTGGTATCGATTCAGACAAATGGGCTGAAGAAAGATTATATTACTGCCAAAACGGTCTGGAAGCGCTCAGAGATTTCACCTCCTCACGAATTCAACTCCTAGATGCCTTGGATGAACTCAAACAGGAAGATTGGAATCGCCCTGCCCGGCATGCCATCTTCGGACCTACAAGTTTAAAGGAATTGGTTAGTATTATCGTTGGTCATGACCGACTTCATGTCCAGCAAGCTTTCAGATCACTGGGGGAGATATCAGCCCATACGATGAGTGAATCCAGCCCTATAAAGTAGCGGTTATTTCTGGTCGAGTTCTTCCATCCGCCTCCAATTTGAGAGCGTGGTGTTATATAACCTGCCTTTGTTTTATTAAATATGAGACTTGCATTTTGGCGATTGGAAAATAAGAGGAATAACCAATATTTTTACTGGATAAATCGAACGCCAGAAGGAGACTAGTATGAATCAACGCATTGTCATCACTGGACTTGGATGTATCAGCCCAATTGGTAATGATGTCGCAACAACATGGCAGAAACTCCTGGACAGTCAGTCTGGGGTTGCACCGATCACTCATTACGACACGAGCGATTATGTATGCAAAATTGCTGCTGAAGTCAAGGAATTTGACGGTAGATCCTTATTCGGAGCTCGAGGAGCAAGACGAATGGATCGTGGTACCCAGTTCGCCCTGGCAGCTGCTCAACAAGCAGTTCAAGATGCGAATTTAGTAATAAATGAAGCTAATCGAGAACGCATAGGAGCTGTGATCGGAACAGGTATCGGCGGAATCCAAACTCTATACGATCAATTTCATAATTTTATGAAACGAGGTCCCTCACGGGTGAGTCCATTCCTAGTGCCCATGATGCTTCCCGATACACCAGGGAGTACAATCGCGATCAATTTAGGCATTAGAGGCACCAACTTTGCTATTGTCACCGCCTGTGCTACCGGAACTAATGCAATTGGAGAGGCGAGTGAAATAATCCAACGAGGTCAAACAGATGTTATGCTGGCCGGTGGTTGTGATGCGGCTATTGTTCCACTTGCCATGGCTAGTCTTTCAAAGATGGGAGCAATGTCCTCTTTCAATGGAGACCCAACCCGCGCCAGTCGTCCCTTCAATCTAGATCGAACCGGGTTTGTCATGGGGGAAGGTGCGGCTGTCCTGGTGCTCGAATCCTTTGAACACGCACAATCCAGAGGCGCGCAGATTCTGGCGGAATTAGTTGGCTACGGCAGCAACAATGATGCATTTCATATCTCAGCACCAGCTGAAAATGGGGCTGGCGCGGCTCTCTGTATGCGCATGGCTCTCGATACTGCCAACATCACACCGACAGATATTGATTACATCAATGCACACGGGACTGGGACGCCGCTTAATGACAAAAGTGAAACCGCAGCGATAAAAACTGTCTTTGGTGAAGACGCCTATCAGATCCCAGTTTCCTCTACCAAGTCAATGACTGGGCATTTATTGGGTGCTGCGGGAGCTCTAGAAGCCTTGTTTGCTATCAAGGTCATCCAGGACAGCGTCATGCCGGCAACCATTAACTATGAAATCCCAGATCCCGAATGTGATTTAGATTACATCCCTAACCAACCTCGCCCCAAGGAAGTTGAATATGTCATGTCGAACTCCTTTGGATTTGGTGGTCATAATGCCACCCTTATTCTGAGAAAATTTGAAGAGGCGAAATTATGAGTCCCCGCTTTGCACATATTACCGGGTGGGGAATGGCAGTTCCAGATAAGGTCCTCACGAATGACGATCTGGTGAAAATGGTCGACACAAATGATGATTGGATCATCTCGCGGACTGGTGTTCGCGAACGGCGAATTGCAGGTTCTGATCAATCAACCGCTTCACTCGCCTCAGATGCAGCCATGCGTGCCTTGGAGGTCGCCAATGTCCATCCCGGTGACCTCGATATGATTATTCTTTCCACATCTACACCAGAGTATATTTTTCCTGCAACAGCCTGTTTGGTACAAGATCAAATCGGCGCGGGAAAAGCTGGCGCGTTTGACCTGCTCGCTGCCTGCACCGGGTTTCTGTATGCATTAAACCTGGGTTCCCAAGCCATTAAATCTAACGGCGCGGAAAACATCCTGATCATTGGGTCAGAAACCCTCTCCAGAGTAGTAAATTGGAAAGACCGCAATACCTGCATATTATTTGGAGATGGGGCCGGAGCCTTTGTCTTGCAAGCCAGTGATGAACCAGGTGGGATTCTCTCCGCGGTGTTGCGCTCGGATGGCTCGGGTGGAGATCTGCTCTCCGTTCCTGGAGGTGGCAGTCGTCACCCTGCTAGCATGCAAACCCTTTATGATGGTCTCCATTACATTCAAATGAATGGTCGTGGAGTATTTCGCTTCGCCACCCGAGTCATGGCTGAGGCAACCCAACAAACCGTTGAATCTGCCCAATTGACTATGGATGACATCCAGCTGCTCATTCCACATCAAGCCAATCAACGCATCATTGAGGCTGCTGCCCGCAGGTTAGATTACCCCATGGAACAGGTCATGGTCAATGTGGATCGATACGGGAACACTTCCACGGCCTCAATCCCCATCGCTACCGTTGAAGCCTTAGAGCAAGGACGCTTGAAACCAGGTGACAACACGGTCATGGTGGCTTTCGGCTCCGGTTTGACCTGGGGTGCAGTTTTAGTCCAATGGTCTGGCCCCATACCCTTCCAGCGCAAGGTAAGCCCACGCAAGGTCCGCTGGTTTGCTCGGACAAGGTCATTACTAGCCCGACTGCGAAGACGAATCGAAGGTCTTTTATGGGGCAGCGAATGAAATAAGTAAGTTCTTAAACAGATTTTTGCTGAGGGTACACTCTGCTGTACCCTCATTTTCATATATTTGACTCGTGGAATCTTGAAAACTGACCCAAATGCCTCCAATTATCGACCATTCAGCTGATAAAATGGTAATTGTTAGAACGACGTTAGAATTTTGATAATTAGGTAATTTCCATGTACCTGTCAACGTCAGAGATTGGTATAATGATTATGAAATCTGCGGTCTGACAACAATTTTGGAGGTATCTGTGAATCCGACCCGCAACCGTTCATCAATAATTTACCTGCTGTTATTTGTTGCCATCATTGTCATGGTGGTTTATCAATTCCAACAGCAGGCTACCACCCAAGAAACTTTGACCATTAATGAACTAGCTGCTGACATACAAAATGGTAAAGTAAATCGCGTCATTGAAGATGATAATCAACTACGCGTGACCTATGCTGATGGTACTGAAAGAGACTCACAAAAAGAGTCCGATGCCACCCTTATTCAACAGCTAAAAGAGCTCGGTGTTACTACCGCAGCGCTCTCCCCAGAAAGCATCAAAATTGAGGTCAAGCCACCCAGCGCATGGTTAGGCATCGCCACCGCCCTGGGCTATTTTATCCCCTTCATCCTGTTAGCTGGTGTGTTCTGGTTTGTCTTCCGCCAGGCGCAGGGGAGCAACAACGCCGCGATGTCCTTTGGGAAATCTCGAGCCCGCATGTTCACGGGCGATCACCCGTCTGTTACATTTGAAGATGTGGCTGGTATCGAAGAAGCAAAAGAAGAATTGGAAGAAGTGGTTGAATTCTTACGAGAACCAGAAAAATTCATATCACTCGGCGCGCGTATTCCCAAAGGTGTATTACTCGTTGGACCACCAGGCACCGGCAAGACCTTGTTAGCCAAGGCGGTTTCTGGTGAGGCCGCTGTGCCCTTCTTCTCAATTTCTGGCTCCGAATTCGTCGAGATGTTCGTTGGTGTTGGTGCCAGCCGTGTGCGAGACCTTTTCGAACAGGCAAAGCGCCACTCGCCTTGTATCGTGTTCGTTGACGAGATCGATGCTGTCGGTCGCCAGCGTGGTGCTGGTCTTGGTGGCAGTCATGACGAACGTGAGCAAACTTTAAATCAGATGTTGGTGGAGATGGATGGTTTTGACACCGACACGAACGTGATCATCGTCGCCGCCACGAACCGACCAGATATCCTCGACCCAGCTCTTCTGCGACCTGGACGTTTTGACCGGCGTGTTGTACTGGATCGACCCGATATGCGCGGTCGAGAAGCTATCCTGCGGGTCCATGTCAAGGGTAAGCCTCTCTCTCCAGAGGTCGATCTCGCTGTTTTGGCTCGATCCACCCCGGGCTTCGTCGGAGCAGATATCGAGAACCTGGTAAATGAAGGCGCTATCCTTGCTGCCCGGCGCAACAAGAAAGTCATCGATCAGACCGATCTTGAGGAATCCATCCTGCGTGTCATCGCTGGTCCTGAACGCAAGAGCCGCTTGATCACTGAAGAAGAAAAGCGCATTATCGCCTATCACGAAGCTGGACACGCTATCGTCGCCAACTCCATTCCTGAAGCAGATCCTGTCCACAAGGTTTCTATCACTTCCCGGGGTATGGCTGGCGGCTTCACGATCATGCTGCCCAAGGAAGACCGCACCCTGATGTCACGCAAGAAACTTTACGCTGATATGGTAGGTCTGTTAGGCGGTCGGGCAGCTGAATACATTGTCTTCGACGATATCACTTCAGGTGCTTCAAACGATCTCGAACGTGTCACCCGCATGGCCCGTTCTATGGTCACTCGCTTGGGCATGAGCTCAGAACTTGGACCCATGGTTTATGGTAAGAAAGAAGAGATGATTTTCCTGGGTCGTGAAATATCTGAGCAGCGTGATTACTCTGAAGATGTTGCTCAGCAGATCGACCAAGAGGTACGCAAATTGGTCAGTGAAGCTTACGAGCATTCCAAATCAATCATCATCCAATATCGAGATAAACTGGACACAATCGCTCTGCGTTTGCTGGAGGTTGAAACGATTTCCCGCGAAGAATTCGAGGAGATGTTCCCAACACCTGTACCGAAGATCAGCGGAACGCCAGTTCCTCAATCAGCTGTCCCACAGATGGCGTAATCTGACACATCAATCAGGCGCGGAACAAAATCATTTAAAATGTTCCACGCCTTTTTTTTATTAATACCCCTGCTGGAATAAAGTAATAAATGGCAAATAACCAAGGTTCCCTATTTACTGATGGTCAAGCCAACACAACCTTCTACGAACAAGAGAAACCCGGCTACTTAAGAATCGCCGGTGACGACCGGCATGCCTTTCTCCAACGTCAAACGTCCATTCCACCAACCTGGGAATGAACTGGTCATTCACGTTGAAGAACAGAGCATTACCGCTGCGACTACCGCTCTTCCCTTCCAGTAGAATCCTCTGACTCTACTTAGAATTGCACCTTTCTCTGTCTACGTCATCCAAAGAGCCTGAAAAATTGAACGATCAATCCCCTTTCCGCGGAAAAATCGTCTTAGTCACCGGTTCAGGCCGGGGTATTGGCCGTGCAATCGCCTTGCATTTTGCCAGTCAAGGCGCGCAAATTGTGGTTAATTTCTTCCGCAACCGGACTCCCGCAGAAGAGACGGCTGCAGCGATTCGTAAACTCGGCCAATAAGCGCTGGTTGTGAAAGCAAATGTGGGCACCGATGATGGACTAGATCATCTTTTCAACGAAGTTTAAAAGCACTTCGGCGCTTTAGATTTTATGATTTGCAACGCCACCTCTGGCTACAATCACCCAGTGCTACAGCAAAAACCTAGGGGCTGGGATTGGACGATGAACATCAACGCGCGCTCCCTGCTCTTTGCCACCCAACGCACAGTCCCATTGATGGGCAAACGGGGTGGTGGTGCCATAGTCAGCATCTCCAGCCCGGGTTCTTTCCGTGTTCTTCCGGATCATGTCGTTGTTGGTGCAAGCAAGGCAGCCCTGGAAGTGCTCATCCGTTATCTGGTAGTCGAGCTGGCTGAAAAGAACATCGTTGTCAACGTAGTCTCCCCCGGAATAGCCGAGACAGAAGCAGTGCATCATTTTGATTCTGCTCAAAGGGAAGATCTGATCGATTCGGTAATCAGCCGGACTCCAGCTGGTCGCCTGGTGACCCCAGAGGATATCGCTCAAGTTATCGCCTTCCTGTGCAGTCCGGATGCCAGCATGATTCGTGGCCAGGTGATCTTAATCGATGGGGGTTATACCCTTCTGGAATAAATTCCACAAAAGAAAAACCGCCCGTTACTACCGATTGTTAGAGGGCGTTTGCACCTATATCTATCGTCACCAATTCATTTGGGGGTCTTGTGAGTCACACAGCCCAGGGGAGAACCAATACCTGAGCAGGATTTCGGTATTCGGTTTCCTCGAACTTACATCTAAATAGTTTATGAGCCAGGCTTTACCTCAAACTCCGATCAAGATCACTCGCGCCGGCGCGCCATCCGAATTTGCCAATTTTAATGGTAAGCAATAAATTGTATATCGCCCCTGGGATACCTCAGAGAGATCTAATCCCTCAACAATCACCACTCCTGCTTCCAATAGCTTTTCATGGGTCGGGCGGCTGTTCTTAAAAGGGGCGACGGAGAGATAATCCACGCCCACCAGTTTCACCCCACGTCTGACCAGATATTCAGCACCATCTTCACTGATACCTACGAAATCAGTCTGAAAACCTGGCTCCTCTTTTACCCACAGGTCTGAATTGCGGGTTTTGAATAGCACTCGGCGAGTACGGGGGGGAATTTGCGCCTCTTCAAGCACCGCAGCTGTGATCACTTCCACATCAGGTAAATGTAAGACATAAGCCCGACCAGTGAGTAAACTGAGATTGAGTTTATCGACGGTGATACCATCCTGCAGAAAGTGGAATGGAGCGTCAACATGCGTTCCTGTGTGGACTCCCATATCCACACGCGAGACGTTGGCGTTAGACCCATCTTCGATCTTTTCCACCCGCTCAAGTTCCACCCCGGGATCACCTGGCCAGGTAGGCAGGTCAGGTGAGATGGTCAATGTAATATCATATGTACGCATAGTTATTCTCCATCAGATGGTATGCGGATAAGAATCCGGGTCATGATCAAAGTATATATTAGGGTTTGGGAAAAAGCAACAAAATCAATTCCTCATATCGTGAATAGATAATTACACTTACCTCTTTATGAATTGACCCTTGACTCTCCCCTAACGGGAGGTTGTATACTTCTGGGTAAAGCCTTTCAAGTATTATTCCCAACTGTGGAGAGACTGAATGCTCAAGATCGGAGAGTTCTCAAGAATCGGGCAAGTATCAGTTAAGACTTTGCGATATTACGACACAATAGGTTTACTTAAACCCCACCAGATCGATCCCGTTACCGGATACCGCTATTACTCATTTGACCTGCTGCCTAGACTCAACCGGATCCTAGCTCTCAAGGAGCTTGGACTCTCACTTGAGCAAATCAATCAACTGCTCAACGATGATCTTACTGCTGAGCAGCTGCGTGGAATGCTGCGGTTAAAACAGATTGAAATCCAACAACGGATGGTGGAGGAAAAGGAGAAATTGGCTCGCGTCGAAGCGCGTTTGAAGATGATAGAACAGGAGGATATAATGCCAACTTATGATATTGTGATCAAGAGAGTAGACCCAGTTTTGGCGGCTACGGTCAGGGATATCATTCCCAGATACCCGGAACAAGGACATCTGTGGGGTGAGCTCGAATCATTCTTAGCTCATCACCAGATTAAACCCCAAGGGCCTTGTTTCACGATTTATTATTCAGATGAACCCGATATCGACACAGAAGTTTGCGAACCGGTGAGCAGCTCAATACCCGAAGACCCAAAAGTCAATGAACGTCAGGTTCCAGGTGTTGACACGATGGCCACAGTGATTCACAAAGGACCATTCATTTCAATTGGCGAAGCATACACTGCAATCATAAAGTGGATCGAAGCCAATGATTACCAGATTAACGGTCCTGCCCGTGAGGTCTACCTGAGATCAGCAACCAATGGCAGCCAGACAGATCCCCAGACCATTACAGAGAT